>QGUL01000234.1 GCA_003242425.1 Pseudomonadota bacterium
CCCCCCGTGCCGCGGGCCCTGGAGGCCGGGGCCGGCGATTTCCACGTAGGCCGCCCCCTTGGGGTCGCTTCCTGTGGCGGGCGAGCGTTCCCCGAAGTGCTGGATGGTGAAGCTGAGCCCCAGCGCGTGCACGAAGGCGTCGATGGGGCCGTTGCCCGCGCCGCGCAGCGTGCGCTCCACGCCGTCCACCTTCACCGTCGCCACGATGCCGCGACCTTCGCCCTCGCTGATGCTCTGGTGCGACACGTAGGCGTAGGGGGTCTCCGCTTCGAGGTAGGTCTGGCGGAAGATGTCCCAGATCTCGGCCGAAGAGAGCTCCTTGCCGGTGGCGTCGGTCACTTCCTGCACCACGCGGCTGAACTCGATCTGCAGGCGGCGCGGCAGCACCAGGCCGTAGTCGCGTTCGAGCAGGAAGGCGATGCCGCCCTTGCCCGACTGGCTGTTCACTCGGATCACCGACTCGTAGGTGCGGCCCACGTCCGCCGGATCGAGGGGGAGATAGGGCACTTCCCAGTACGCGTCGGGCTTCTGCGCCGCGAAGCCTTTCTTGATCGCGTCCTGGTGCGAGCCGGAAAAGGCGGTGAACACCAGGTCGCCGACGTAGGGATGGCGCGGATGGATGGGAAGCTGGTTGCAGTGCTCCACGGTGCGCGCCACGGTGTTGATGTCGGAGAAATCCAGTTGCGGATCGATGCCCTGGGTGTAGAGGTTGAGCGCCAGGGTGACGAGGTCCACGTTGCCGGTGCGCTCGCCGTTGCCGAACAGACAGCCCTCGACGCGGTCGGCGCCCGCCATCAGGCCCAGTTCGGCTGCCGCGATGCTGCTGCCGCGGTCGTTGTGCGGATGCAGGCTGATCACCACGCTGTCGCGGTACTTGATGTGGCGGCACAACCACTCGACCTGGTCGGCGTAGACGTTGGGCGTGGCCACTTCCACCGTCGCCGGCAGGTTGATGATCGCCTTGCGGTCGGGGGTGGGCTCCCACACGTCCAGCACCGCGTTGCAGATGTCGAGCGAGACTTCCAGCTCGGTCGCGGTGAAGGTCTCGGGACTGTACTCGAAGCGCCACTCGGTCTCGGGGTGCTGCGCCGCCAGTTCCTTGATCAGGCGCGCGTGCCGCACCGCGATGTCCTTCACCCCCGCCACGTCGGTGTTGAACACCACCCGGCGGAACACCGGCGAGGTGGCGTTGTACACGTGCACGATGGCGCGCTTGGCGCCGCGCAGCGATTCGAAGGTGCGGCGGATGAGGTCTTCACGCGCCTGTGTCAGCACCTGGATGGTGACGTCGTCCGGGATGGCGTCGCTTTCGATCAGGTGGCGTACGAAATCGAAGTCGGTCTGCGAGGCCGAGGGAAACGCGACTTCGATTTCCTTGAAGCCGATCTGGACCAGGAGGTCGAACATGCGGCGCTTGCGCTCGCCGTTCATCGGCTCGATCAGCGCCTGATTGCCGTCGCGCAGGTCGGAGGAGCACCAGACCGGTGCCTTGGTGATGGTCTTGTTCGGCCACGTGCGGTCAGGCAACGCGACCGGAGGGAAGGGGCGGTATTTCTTCGACGGATCTTTCAACATGATGGCTTCCTTGGCGTTCGTTTGACGACATGCGGCCGGATGGTGGCAAGGCGTGCGGGCGGCCACGGGTTCGAGGCCCGCAAGCCGGTCCGCAGTCGCAGCGAAACGAAGGAATAGAGCGCGGCAATCAGGTTCGTCATGTCAGTCTCCGTACGGGAATCACGGAAGCCCCGCCGGCCTTGAGCCGGGCGGCGGATGAATTCGAATTGGGGGAAGTGGAGGATTTAGCTGCGCGCGAGGCGCAGCAGCAGACCGAGCGTCAGGGAGAGGACGCCTAGAACGAAGTACGCGGTCTGGAAAGAGGAAGTCATGCCGGCACTGTACCGGCGCTGCTGCGGCGCGTCAAGTTGAGGGGCGGCGCACGCACGCCGGGCCGGCCGCCGCGCTAGCGGATGGGCAGGAACATCGCCCCGGCCGCGTTCTGCACCACGAAGCGCAGCGTGCGCCGCGAACGCTGCGCCAGGATGCGCGCCAGGATGTCCTGATAGGCGATCAGCTTGCCGAACTCGCGCTCGAAGCTGAGGTTCGCGCCTTCGGGGCCCGCCTCGTTGCTGAGCAGCAGCAGGTTGCCGCGCTCGTCGCGGGCGTTGGAGAGCTTCCACACCGCGATCTCGATGTTGCGCGCGGCGTTGTAGAGGTTCTGCGGGTCGAGCCGGTCGAGGAGGTAGAACTCCTTCTGCTCGTTGTAGGCCTGGTGGAGCATGCCGCCCAGCCCGGCGATGAAGGCGAACACGCGGTCGCCGCCGTAGTCGGGCGCGAAGGCGAGATGCAGCAGCTCGATGCCGCGCCGGTTGTCCAGTTCCGGGAAACGCCACTTGAAGGCCGGATCGAAGGCGCGCGTGATGGCCGCCTCCGCGCTCGGCAGCTGGCTTTTCTGCAGCTCGCGCGGGTTGCGGCGGTAGAGCCTCTCCCTCAGGAGCTTCAGGGCCGCCACGCCGTGGGCGAGATGGGGCTCTACCACCTGGTCGATGTCGGTTTTGGCGAGATCGGCGACCTTGAACTCGCGCTCGGCGGGCGCGCCGCGGCGCTGCGGCGGGGAGGCGGTGGAACATGCCGCAAGCGGCAGCGCGGCGAGTGCCAGCACCAGCGCGCGCCGCATCGCGTCGGTTCCTCCGGTCGCCGCCATCCTTCGTCCTCCCCAAGCGCTCTTGTTTTTGGCTGCGGCGCAGCACGATTTCGCCGCACGCGCAAGCTTGTCACGTCCGGTGCCATTCTGCATAGTGCGCGGCTTCGCAAGTCCACGCAGTACCCATGCTTCCTTCCATCGAACAACGCATCGCCGCCGAGCTCGGCGTCAAACCCCAACAGGTCGCTGCCGCCGTCGCGCTGCTCGACGAGGGCGCGACGGTGCCCTTCATCGCCCGCTACCGCAAGGAGGTGACGGGCGGTCTCGACGACACCCAGCTGCGCACGCTGGAAGAGCGCCTCGGTTATCTGCGCGAGCTGGAGGAACGCCGCGCAGCCGTGCTGGCGAGTATCGAGGAACAGGGCAAGCTCACTCCCGAGCTGAAGGCGCAGATCGAGGCGGCGGAGACCAAGCAGCGTCTCGAAGATCTCTATCTGCCCTACAAGCCCAAGCGCCGCACCAAGGCGCAGATCGCCCGCGAGGCGGGCCTGGGCGCGCTGGCCGCGGCGCTGCTCGCCGATCCCACGCTGAATCCGGAAGAGGAAGCGGCCAAATACCTCAGGCCCGCCTTCACCACCGAGCAGGGCGAGAACCCCGGTGTGCCGGACGTGAAGGCCGCGCTGGAAGGCGCGCGCCAGATCCTCATGGAACAGTTCGCCGAGGACGCCGAGCTGGTCGGCGCGCTGCGCGAGCACCTGCACGAACACGGCGTGCTGGTGTCCGCCGTGATCGAAGGCAAGGAACAGGAAGGCGCCAAGTTCCGTGACTACTTCCAGTACAGCGAGCCGATCAAGGACATTCCCTCGCACCGCGCGCTGGCGCTGTTCCGCGGCCGCAAGGAGGAAGTGCTGCGCCTTGCGCTCAAGCTGCCGGAGGAGCTGGAGGAACAGCCGGCGAAGCCCTCGGCTGCGCCTTTCAACGCCTGCGAGCGCCGCATCGCCGCGCGCTTCGGCATCGCCGACAAGGGCCGCGCCGCCGATGCTTGGCTGCTGCAGTGCGTGCGCTGGACCTGGCAGGTGAAGCTCTCCTGGCAACTGGAGAGCGATCTGTTCAACGCCTTGCGCGAGCGGGCGGAGGAGGAGGCGATCCGCGTCTTCGCGCGCAACCTGCACGACCTGCTGCTCGCCGCGCCGGCGGGCCCGCGCGTCACCATGGGCCTGGACCCGGGCGTGCGCACCGGCGTGAAAGTCGCGGTCGTGGACGGCACGGGCAAGCTGCTGGAAACCGCCACCATCTATCCGCACGAACCGCGCAAGGACTGGGACGGCTCGATCGCGGCGCTGGCGGCGCTGGCGCGCAAGCACGGCGTGGAGCTCGTCAGCATCGGCAACGGCACCGCCTCGCGCGAGACCGACCAGCTCGTCGCCGATCTCATCAAGCGCCATCCCGAGCTGCGGCTCACCAAGGTCGTGGTCTCG
>QGUL01000235.1 GCA_003242425.1 Pseudomonadota bacterium
TTTCGCTTTAGTCTGGTGGGCTCGGAGATGTGAAAAAGGGCAGGGGCTCCTTCTCCCGGGCCGCCCAGGCTGAACCCTCGTGGCCGGGACAGGGCGAAGCCGACGCGGCCTCGCCCGCAGGCAGGCATTGCATGCCCCGTACCCGGGTGCGGACGGCGGATTCAGAGCGGCGCGTTCATCACTTTCAGGCCGACATAGGCGGCGGCGATGACCGCGTTCACCGGCACGGTCAGCGCACTGGGGACATAGAACATGGCCGACCACATGGGCTCGCCCAGCAGCAGTTCCACGACCGCGCCGAGCAGGTAGAACAGCGCGCCGCAACACAGCCAGCGGCGCATGTAGGTCGGCAGCCAGACGGCTTGCGAACGGTTGTGGCGCCAGGCGGCCGCGCGCTCCAGCGGCGTGCCGCGGCACATGTCCCGAAACAGCCAGGTGAAAAAGAAGTAACGGTAGAGCAGGGTGGGGAGCGCGATGGCGGCCACGTTTCCTCCGCTTGAATGCGGCATCCGCCAGCCGGGCCGCTTTGATATGCCAGACCGGATCGGCGCCGTGTGGTTCCGTTCACCCTTCAGGCACGCGGAGGGCGCACCACCAGGGCCACACCCAGCGCACAGCTTGCCATGCCCAAGAGCGCCCAGCCGCCGAAACGTTCGCCGAACAGCAGCCAGGCCATCAGCGCCGTGGTCGGCGGCACCAGATAGAACAGGGCGGTCACCCGCGTCGCGGCGCCGCGCCGGATGAGCACGTAAAGGAGCATGATGGAGGCGATCGACAACACCAGCACCAGCCAGCCGAGCGCGAACAGGAACTGCGGCGTCCACTGCACCTGCAGATCCTCGAGCAGGGGCGCGAGCAGCAGATAGAGCGCGAGACAGGCGCCGTACTGGATCACCGCGCCGCTGAGCAGGTTGAGGTGCGGGCAATAGCGCTTCTGGTAGATCGTGCCGAGCGTGATGGAGGCCAGGGCCAGCAGCGCCAGCGCGAAGGCCGCGGCGTCGGCCGACAAATCCAGCTTCTCCCACACCACCAGGGCGACGCCCAGGAGGCCGAGACACAGTCCCAGCCACTGGCGCGGCGTCACGCGCTCACCCAGCCACGCCGCCGCGAGGAACGCGGTCAGCACCGGCTGCAGCCCGACGATCAGGGCTACCACGCCCGCCGACATACCCAGCGAAAGGGCGCTGAACACGCCGCCCAGGTAGCCGGCGTGCAGCATCAAACCGGCCACGGCGATGTGCGCCCAGTCGCGCCCGCTGCGCGGCCAGGCGGCCTTGAGCAGCCAGGCGATGGGCAGCAGGACGGCCACCACCGCGGCAAAGCGGATCAGCAGGAAGGTGAGCGGCCCCGCGTAGGGGAGACCCAGCTTGCCGCCAATGAAGCCCGAGCTCCACAACACGACGAACGTCGCCGGCGCGAAACGCACCAGTCCGTTGTCGGCACGGGCGGCCGTGGCGTCGATCGTCCGGGATTCGCTCATGAATGGCAGGCGCGAATGAGCCGGGCTTCAGGCCGGCGCCCGGCTCGCAGCGCTTGGGCGCACGCGGGCCCTCAGCGGCCGAGACCGGCCAGACGACCCGCTTCGAGGATTTCGATCCAGTAGCCGTCCGGATCCTTGATGAAGGCGATGTCGCGCATCTTGCCCTGATCGGGACGCTTGACGTAGGTGACGTTGTTTTCGTCGAACCAGCGGATGGCGGCGTCCAGATCCGGCACCGAGATGCAGATGTGGCCGAAGCCCTGCGGCTGGGCGTTGCCGTCGTGGTACTTGAAGTCCGGATCGTTCTCGGTGCCCCAGTTGTGGGTGAGCTCCAGCACGCCGCGTTTGCTGAAGGCGTAGACCATGCGCTCGCCTTCGTCCGCGGGCACCGGTTCGTCGCTCGCGGGCAGGGCCAGGAAATAGAGCGTGAACTTCATTTCCTCGAAATCGAGCCGGCGCAGCACGCGCATGCCGAGCACGCGGGTATAGAAATCGAGCGAAACGACCGGGTCCTTCACCCGCAACATGGTGTGGTTGAAGACGAAGCCGCGCGTAGCGGCCGGCGCTTCGGCGCACACGCCCGGATGGATTTCGGTGTTGAATGCCATGGTCGACGTCGTCGTCAAGGGTTGCAAACGAAAACGCCGATGTTAACCGCCTTCGGCGGCGGCGCACAGGCACAGCGGTTGCGATGATCGTTTCATCGGCGTCGCCCGGAAGGAAAAACCGATGTCCCAGGCCCCCGAATCTCCCGAGCAATTGCAGCAGCTCTACCGTCAGCTCAAGCTGGGGACGGCCCGCGAACGGGTCAACGACGCGAACGTCGGCGCCCTCATCGACATGGCGGCGCGCGAGGGCGACACCGAACTGGAGGCGCTGCTGCGGGAATGGGCCGCGCCCTGCGACGGCGAGCCGCCGGCGTAGCCTTCCCACCCGGGCGCAGGCGCCGCTCTCGGCCCCTTGCGGCAGCCGCATCGAGCCTCATATTCCCCTTGCGACACCGCCCGGGCGGACGGGCGCCAAAATGCGCCGCCCGTGCGGGCTAATGTCTCGCGGTTGCGGCCGGAACGCTGTTTGAGGCAGCCGGATTTGCGGTACGCTGGCCGTCCGACCGCACTGAACCGATATGGCGTCCTTCACCGAATACCTGCGCTTTTTCGTCACGCTCACGGCGGTCGTCGACCCGTTT
This sequence comes from Pseudomonadota bacterium, assembly GCA_003242425.1. Lineage (GTDB taxonomy): Bacteria > Pseudomonadota > Gammaproteobacteria > Burkholderiales > SG8-39 > ZC4RG42. The sequence continues at coordinate 2,670 of QGUL01000235.1, forward strand.
CTCGCCATTCCCTTCTTTCTCGTCTTCACGCGCGGCTACAGCGCCGAGCAACGCGTGCGGCTCGCGCGCATCGTCGCGGTGACGGTGTTCATCGTGCTCGCCCTGGCGGCGTTTTTCGGCGAAGCGATCCTGGAACTGATCGGCGCGAGTCTGCCCGCCTTCCGGGTCGGCGGCGGGCTTGTGCTGCTGCTGATGGCGCTGGCGATGCTCAACGCGCAGCCGGGACGGGTGCGGCAGACCGACGACGAGATGAGCGAGGCGGAGAGCGGGGTGGTGAGCGGTGTGGTGCCGATCGCCTTTCCGCTGCTCGCAGGACCGGGTGCCATCAGCACCTCGATCATCGCCGTGGGGCAGGGCGGATTCGTCCACCGCCTCGCCATCGTGTTCTGCATCGGCCTGGTCTGTCTGGTCTCCTGGGGTGCGCTCGCGCACGCGCATGCCATCGCCGCGCGCGTGAGCCGGACGGCGCTCAATGTCGCCACCCGCATCCTCGGCCTGCTGCTGGCCGCGATGGCGGTGCAGATCATGGCCGAGGGCCTGAAGGAACTCCTGCCGGGCCTCGCGCACTGACTGTCGGGCGCCGGCAACTCGGCCGAAAGCACGATTGCCCCGCATTCGCGGTGCGTCTACTCTGGCTCGGCATCCGGGTCGGCAGTTCAGCACGCGAAAGGCGGTCACCATGAGCATCCTCGGCTGGATCATTCTCGGCCTCATCGCCGGCGCCATCGCCAAAGCCATCATGCCGGGCGATCAGGGCGGCGGCGTGTTTGCCACGTTGATCCTCGGCGTCATCGGCGCGGTGGTGGGCGGATGGATCGGCAGCGCCCTGTTCGATGTCGGCCTGGAGGATTTCTGGTCACTGCAGACCTGGATACTCGCCATCGTCGGCGCGATCATCGTGCTGTTCATCTACGGCATGCTGACCAGGCGCACGCGTACCTGATCAGCGCCACGGCGCGTGCGCGAACGATTCCTTGAGGAACTGCAACATGGCCGCCACGCGCGGCAGCCTGTGCCTTCCCGGCAAGTGCACCGCATATACCGGCACCGGTTCGGAATAGTGGCTGTCGGTCAATAGCGGCACCAACTCGCCGCGGCGGATGGCTTCGCCGGCGGCCAGATCCACCACGCGCACGATCCCCAGTCCGCGCAACGCCAGTTGCACCATCGATTCGCCGTTGTTCACCGTGGCGTTGCCGCGCACGCGCCGCGTGACGATGCCGTCCGCCGTACGGAAGGGCCACAGCGAAAGCTCCGGCATGTCGCAGTGGACGATGCAGTTATGGGCGTCGAGCTCCGCAGGCGTGCGCGGCGTGCCGGCGCGCGCCAGATAGGCGGGCGCGGCGCACACGATCCGGTACAGGTCGCAGATCTTGTGCGCCACGAGCGACTGGTCGGCAAGCGGCCCGAGCCGCACACCGAGGTCGATGCCCTCGGCGACGAGGTCG
>QGUL01000236.1 GCA_003242425.1 Pseudomonadota bacterium
CACGTGCGGGCAGCCGGTCGAGCGTGGCCTCGATCACTTCGGTGATGCGCGGGAAGGAAAGCTCCTTGGCGAGGAAGGCATCCACCGCCACTTCGTTCGCGGCGTTGAAGACCGCGGGCGCGCTGCCGCCCGCGGCCAGCACTTCGTAGGCGAGCGCGAGCGCGCGGAAGCGCTCGAAGTCCGGTTTCTCGAAACTCAGGCTGCCGATTTTCGCCAGATCGAGGAACGCCACGCCGGCATCGACGCGGTCGGGATAAGCGAGCGCCTGCGCGATGGGCGTACGCATGTCGGGATGCCCCAACTGCGCGATCACCGAACCGTCCGCGTATTCCACCATCGAATGCACCACGCTCTGCGGATGGATCACGACCTCGATCTGCTCGGGCGACGCGCCGAACAGCCAATGCGCTTCGACCACCTCCAGCGCCTTGTTCATCATCGTCGCCGAGTCGACCGAGATCTTGCGGCCCATGTTCCACACCGGATGGGCGCAGGCCTGCTCGGGCGTGACATGCGCCAGTTCCGAAATCGGCCGGGTGCGGAACGGTCCGCCGCTGCCGGTGAGCAGGATGCGCCGCACGCCGCAATCGGCGAGCCGCCCCGAAGCGAGCGCCGGCAGGCATTGGAAGATGGCGTTGTGCTCGCTGTCGATCGGCAGCAAGGCAGCGCCGTGCGCGCGCACCGCGGCCATGAAAATGGGCCCGGCCATCACCAGCGCTTCCTTGTTGGCGAGCAGGATCTTCTTGCCGGCGCGCGCCGCGGCGAGCGTGGGTTTGAGGCCGGCCGCCCCGACGATCGCCGCCATGACGCTGTCCACGTCCGGGTGCGTGGCCGCTTCGATGAGGCCCTCTTCCCCGCTCAGGACCCGCGTGTCGATCGAAGCCTGGGCGAGCCGTGCGGCGAGCGTGCGCGCGGCTGAGGGTTCGGCCACGACGGCGAAGGGCGGCCGGTGCGCGACGCAGGCTTCGAACAGCGCATCGACGTTACGGTGCGCCGTCAGCGCGTGGATCTTGAAGCGGTCCGGATGCCGTGCCACCACGTCGAGGGTGCTGCGGCCGATGGAGCCGGTGGCACCGAGTACGGTGATACGCTGGACTGAACTCATAACGACACCACCAAGGCGGCAAGAGGCAATACCGGAAGCAAGGCGTCCACGCGGTCGAGCACGCCGCCATGCCCGGGCAACAAGTGGCCGCTGTCCTTCACTCCGACCCGGCGTTTCAGCGCCGATTCGAACAAATCGCCGAGGATCGCCACCGCCGTCAGCGCGGCGACGAACACGAACATCCACAACTTCCCGCCGGGCAGCGTATCGATGCGCGCCGGCACGAACTGCGGCAGCAGCGCGATCCATAGCGCCGCATACACGGCCGTGGCAATGAATGCGCCGTAGACGCCCGCCCAAGTCTTGCCCGGACTGATGTTCGGCGCAAGCTTACGGCCGCCGAAACGCCGGCCGGCGAAGTAGGCGGCGATGTCCGCGACCCAGACGGTCGCCAGGAAAAGCAGCAGCGTGAGCGGATGCGCCTCGCGCAGCTGCACGAGGGCGGAATAGGTCGAAAGCAGCACGAGCGCGCCGATGACGAGCAGCAGCGCCCCCGCCACGCGCTGCGGCCGCAGCCGCAGCCACAATGGGACGCCAATGGCCCAGAACGCCGCCGCAAGCAGATAGACAGCCGTCAGCGCCTCCGGCCGGGCGGTCTCGCCCAGCAACCCGGTCGCATAGGCCCAGGCAAGCCCGCCGCCGGCCAGCACGGCGCCGAAGGCCGCACGATGGGCCGCGGAACAGCCCGCAAGTCCCGCCCACTCCCAGGCGGCGCCGTACACCGCCACGCCCATGAACAGCGCCCAACCGGTCGCCGGCAGGAAGAACAGCGCCCCCAGCAGCACGCCGATCAGCACCAGCGCGGTGAGCACCCGTTCGCGCAGCATGCCGTCTCGCGCAGCGAATCAGGACGCCAGCTTCTGCCGCGGGTCGGGCAATTCGACCACGCTCGATGCGCCCGCCGCCTCGCGCGCGGCCTGCGCCACCTGTTCGCTGGTGCGCCCGAAACGGCGCTCGCGCCGCTGATAGGACTCGATGGCCTTGTCCAACGCCACGGCGTTGAAATCCGGCCACAGGAGGTCGGTGAAATAGAACTCGGTGTAGGCGAGCTGCCACAGCAGGAAGTTGCTGATGCGCTGCTCGCCGCCGGTGCGGATGAAGAGGTCGGGCTCCGGCGCGTAGTGCATGGACAGGTAGGGCGCGAGATCCGCCTCGGTGTAGCGTCCGGCCTTTTCCGGATGTTCGGTCACGAGCCGGTTGACCGCCTGCAGCAGGTCCCAGCGGCCGCCGTAGTTGGCGGCGATGGTGAGCGTCAGGCGGGTGTTGTTCGCGGTCAGCGCCTCGCCTTCGCGCACCAGCCGCACGATGTCCTCGCCGAAAGCCGCGATGTCGCCGATGACCCGCAGGCGGATGTTGTTCTCGTGCAGCTTGGCGACCTCGTTCTCGAGCGCGCTGCGGAAGAGCTGCTTGAGCATCGACACCTCTTCGGCCGGACGACGCCAGTTCTCGGAGCTGAAGGCAAAGAGCGTCAGGTACTCGATGCCGCGCTCGGCGCAGGCGCGCACCGCCGCACGCACGGCGTCCGCGCCTTTGCGGTGGCCGGCGATGCGCGGCATGAAGCGCTGCTTCGCCCACCGCCCGTTGCCGTCCATGATGATGGCCACATGGCGGGGAATGGCGCGGGTCTCCGGTATGGCGTGGGTCGAACTCGTGAACATGGGCTCCTCGACTGGCGCGACAGCTCGTCTATGGGCACCGGCCGCGCCGCCGCGCAGCCGAGAGACTCAAATCTGCAGCAGTTCGGCTTCTTTCTGCTGCAACAGTTTGTCGATCTCGGCGATGTGGCGGTCGGTCAGCTTCTGCACGTCCTCCTGCGCGCGCCGCTCCTCGTCCTCGGAAATGGTCTTCGCCTTGAGCGCCTCCTTCAACTGCTGGTTGGCGTCGCGCCGCAGGTTGCGCACCGCCACCTTGGCGTTCTCGCCCTCCTGCTTCACCACCTTGATCAGCTCGCGGCGGCGCTCCTCGGTGAGCGGCGGCATCGGCACCCGGATCATTTCGCCCTGGGTTTGGGGATTGAGGCCGAGATCCGCTTCGCGGATCGCCTTCTCCACCGCCGCCACCATCTTCTTCTCCCACGGCTGCACGCCCAGCGTGCGGGCGTCGAGCACCGTGACGTTGGCGACCTGGTTGATCGGCGTCTGGACGCCGTAATAGTCGACAGTGACGTGATCGAGCAGACCGGGATGCGCCCGACCGGTGCGGATCTTGGCGAGATCGGCCTTGAGCGCCTCGATCGACTTCTGCATCTTCTGTTCGGTCGTTTTCTTGATACTTGCGGGATCCATGTTCTCGTCCTCGAATCCTCGATAGCTTTGCCGGGCCCTCGGGGCGCCGGTCGCGGGCACGCTAGACGTGCACCAGCGTACCCTCGTTCTCGCCCATGACCACGCGCTTGAGCGCGCCCGGCTTGTACAGGCTGAACACCGTGATCGGCAGCTTCTGATCGCGGCACAGCGCGAGCGCCGTGGCATCCATGACCTTGAGATCGCGGGCGATGGCCTCGTCGAACGACACCTTGTCGTAGCGGCGCGCGCTCGGGTCCTTCATCGGATCGGCGGTATAGACGCCGGCGACCTTGGTCGCCTTGGGCACCATTTCCGCTCCGATCTCGCTGCCGCGAAGAGCGGCCGCCGTGTCCGTGGTGAAGAACGGGTTGCCGGTGCCGGCGGCGAAGATGACGATCTTGCCCTCTTCGAGATAGCGGATGGCCTTCGGCCTGATGTACGGCTCGACCACCTGCTCGATGCGGATGGCCGACTGCACCCGGGCGTTCAGGCCTTTCTGCCTCATCACGTCCGCCAGCGCCAGCGCGTTCATCACCGTGGCCAGCATGCCCATGTAATCGGCGGTGGCGCGGTCCATACCGCCGGCGCCGAGCGCGACGCCGCGGAAGATGTTGCCGCCGCCGATGACCACGCCGATCTCGACGCCCAGCTCGTGCCCCCCGGCGGTTTCCGCCACGGTGGTTTCGACGATTTCGCGGGTGAT
>QGUL01000237.1 GCA_003242425.1 Pseudomonadota bacterium
CCCCCTTAAATGCGGGGCCCCGGGTCCCCAGTACGACCTGGTCTACGAGACCTACGGCACGCTGAACGCGGCGAAAAACAACGCCGTGCTGATCTGTCACGCCCTCAACGCCTCGCATCACGTGGCGGGCTACTACGCCGACCAGCCGCAGAACGTCGGCTGGTGGGACAACATGGTGGGTCCGGGCAAGCCGGTCGACACCAACCGCTTCTTCGTCGTCGGGGTCAACAATCTCGGCGGCTGTTTCGGCTCCACCGGCCCGTCTTCGATCAATCCGGCAACGGGCAAGCCTTACGGCTCCTCCTTCCCCATCGTCACGGTCGAGGACTGGGTGGCGGTGCAGGCCCGGCTCGCCGACTACCTGGGCATCGACTGCTTCGCCGCCGTCATGGGCGGCAGCCTGGGCGCCATGCAGGCGTTGCAATGGGCGATCTCCTTCCCGGAACGCGTGCGGCATTCGATCGTCATCGCCGCGGCGCCGAAGCTGTCCGCGCAGAACATCGCCTTCAACGAAGTCGCGCGCCAGGCGATCATCAGCGACCCGGATTTCCACGGCGGTAACTACTACGAACACGGCGTGGTGCCACGCCGCGGCCTGCGCGTGGCGCGCATGATCGGCCACATCACCTATCTGTCGGACGACGCGATGATGGAGAAATTCGGCCGTGCACTGCGCTCCGGCCGCCTGGGTTTCCATTTCGACATCGACTTCGAAGTGGAATCCTATCTGCGCTACCAGGCCGATAAGTTCGCGTCCTATTTCGACGCCAACACCTATCTGCTGATCACGCGCGCGCTCGACTATTTCGATCCGGCGCAGGAATACGACGGCAACCTCAGCGCCGCGCTGGCGCGCACGCGCTCCAGGTTCCTTGTGGTGTCCTTCACCTCGGACTGGCGTTTCTCGCCCGCGCGTTCGCGCGAGATCGTCAAGGCGCTGATCGACAACGGCCGCGACGTGAGCTACGCCGAAATCGACGCCCCGCACGGCCACGATGCCTTCCTTATGGACGATCCGCGCTATCACGGCCTGATCCGCACCTATTTCGACAACATCGCCCAGGAGCTCGGCGACGTGCCGCGCTCGCCCGCCGAGGCGGCCGCGGATGCGCTGATGGAAGGAGCCTCTCCGCTATGACACAGCAGGAACAGATCAGTCTTGCGGGCCGGCCGGATTTCGCAGCCATCGCGGCCTGGATCCGGCCCAATGCGCGCGTGCTCGATCTGGGCTGCGGCGACGGCCTGCTGCTGAAGTACCTCAAGCACACGCGCGGCGTCTCGGGCTACGGCGTGGAGATCAACGACGACAAGGTGATCGCTTCGCTGCGCAACGGCATCAACGTTATCCAGGGCGACCTGGAGCGCGGCCTGGCCGAATTCGAGGACGGCGCCTTCGATTACGTCATCCTTTCGCAGACGCTGCAGGCCATGCGCCAGACCGAGGTGGTGCTGGACGAAATGCTGCGCGTGGGCCGCGAGGCCATCGTCACCTTCCCGAATTTCGGCTACTGGCGCACGCGCTGGCAGCTCGGCGTCAACGGACGCATGCCGGTCTCGGACGAGCTGCCGTACCAGTGGTACAACACGCCCAACATCCACCTTTGCACGCTGCACGATTTCGAGGCCTTCTGCGCCGAACGCGGCGTGCGCATCCTCGAACGGCTGGTGCTGCACGAGAACAAACCGGTTCGTCTGCTGCCGAACCTGCGCGGCAGCCTGGCGGTGTACCGCTGCAGCAAGGCCTGATCAGTCGCCGTTGCGGCCGGCCGAGCCGAGCGACAGATCGGCGAGCCCGGAGCGCATCATCAGCCAGAACAGTACCACGCCGGGCAGGGCGATGATGGTGGTGAGCACGTAGAAGTAGACGTAGCCGATCGCGTCGATCAGTGCGCCCACCGTGGTGCCGGTGAGCACCCGCCCGGCGATGCTCGCCAGCGCCGAAAGCAACGCGTACTGGCTCGCGGTGAAACGCAGGTTGCAGAGCGCGGACAGATAGGCCACCACCGTGACGCCGCCGATACCGCTGGCGAAATTCTCGAAACCCACCGCCGCCGCCATGCCGAGATTGGTATGGCCGGCGGCGGCAAGGCCCGCGAAACTGAGATTGGAGATCGCCATCAGCACCAGGCTGATCAGCACCGAACGCTTCATGCCCAGACGGGTGTAGATCACCCCGCCGACGAACACGCCGACGAGCAGACACACGAAACCGATGCCCACGTCGTAGAAGGCGATCTCGTCGTTGTTGAAGCCCAGATCCTGGAACAGCAGGCGCAAGGTGAGATTGGCGAGCGTGTCGCCGATCTTGTGGATCAGCACGAACAGCAACACCACCAGCGCGCCCTGACGCTTGAGGAATTCGGTGAGCGGACTGAAGTAGGCGACGATGGCTTCGGTCAGCCCGTGCGGCTTGGCGGGTTCGCGATGGCGTTTGGGCTCGCCCATCACCACGCCGACCAGCATGGCGGGCAGCGCGAACGCCGCGCAGGCCATATAGGCCGCCGCCCAACCCGCGCGTTGCGCAATCACCAGCGCCAGCGCGCCCGCCGCCGCGGCGCCGATGCGCCAGCCGTACTGCGACATGCCCGAGCCCACACCGAGCTGGCGCGGTTCCAGCAGCTCGATGCGATAGGCGTCGATGATGATGTCGAAGGTCGCGCCGGCGATGCCCACCGCAATGGCGGCCAACGCCACCATGTAGAGGGCCTCATCGGGATCGGCGAGGCCGAGCCATACGACGGCCGCCATCACCGCGACGCCCGTGGCCCACAGCCAGCTGCGCCGCTGCCCGTAGCGCCCGATCAAAGGCAGGCGCACGTTGTCCACGATCGGCGCCCAGAGGAACTTGAAGTTGTAGGCGAGGAAGGTGAGGGCAAAAGCGGTGACGGCGCTTTTGGTGATGCCGTGCTGGGCGAGCCGCGTGGTGAGCGTCGCCCCGATCATCGCGAAGCCGAAGCCGGAGGAAATGCCGAGGAACAGCGCGGCGAGCGGCGCGGATTCGAAGTAGGGACGCAGGCCCGCGGGCAGCCGGGCACGCCAGTCGGAGCGTGGCTCGCTCATGCCGGGACGGTGTTCCTCAACGGCTCAAATCGCATAGTCGTAATCGACGATCAGCGGCGCATGGTCGCTGAACTTCTGCTCCTTGTACACCGAGGCCTTCAAGGCCCTGGCGGCGATGCCGGGCGTGGCGATCTGGTAGTCGATGCGCCAGCCCACGTTCTTCGCGTACGCCTGACCACGGTTGGACCACCAAGTGTAGCCTTCGCCGGTCGCCTCCGGATACAGGCGGCGGTACACGTCGACCCAGCCGTGGCGCTCGAACACTTCCGTGAGCCAGGCGCGTTCCTCCGGCAGAAAACCCGAGTTCTTCTGGTTCGACTTCCAGTTCTTCAAGTCCTTTTCGGTGTGGGCGATGTTCCAATCGCCGCAGATGATGAACTCGCGCCCGCTCTTCGCCAGCCGGGCAAGATGCGGCATGAACTCGTCCATGAAGCGGAATTTCGCCGCCTGGCGTTCCTCGCCGCTCGAACCCGAGGGCATATAGAGCGACACGATCGACAGCCCGCCGAAGTCCGCCTGCAGATAGCGCCCTTCCGGGTCGAACTCCGCGCTGCCGAAACCCGAAATGAAACGATCGGGTTCCTTGCGGCAATACATGGCCACGCCCGCATAGCCCTTGCGTTCGGCGCAGGCGAAGTGGGCGTGCAATCCGTTTGGCATAAGGATTGCGTCGGACAGGTCCGCCTGCTGCGCGCGGATCTCCTGCATGCAGACGCAATCGGCCTTCTGTTTCACCAGCCAGTCGAGGAAGCCTTTGGAGACCGCCGAGCGGATGCCGTTGAGATTGAGGGTGATGACGCGTAACATGTTGAAACCTTTACGGAAGCGCTGATCGGCAGAGGGGGCGGTCAACGCTTTGCCGAAGCAGGTAGGGGGAAGCCCCCCGGCGACCCGAGCATCCATTGACATGATTAGCGCTTCGAAGGAACAAGTTGTGACGGAATTCAGGCAGGACTTTATCCGCTTCTGTATCGACTGCGGTGTGCTGCGTTTCGGCAGTTTTGT
>QGUL01000238.1 GCA_003242425.1 Pseudomonadota bacterium
CTCAAGATTCTCTCCGCTGACGACCCGATCACCGGGTCGATCCCCGCTCACGCGGGGCAGACCCCCTCCTTTTTCGGCGAGGTGACAAGTGCTAAGGTCGATCCCCGCTCACGCGGGGCAGACCATCAATCTCGTCTTGAGCCACGTAGGCAATGAGGTCGATCCCCGCTCACGCGGGGCAGACTCTGCAGTCTAACCCCTTGACTGCAAAAGAGAAACCGAATTGTTAAGGAGCTCCGACCGGGGGCGGTCGGCGGGCGAGGACGAGGCCGTCGACATTCACGAAGTCGATGGGCGGGCTGCCGAGCGTGCGCACGGCTTGGCCGCCCGGGACGTCTCGTTCCTGCCAGATCATGATGAGCGACGCGTCCCGCTCGTTGGGGAACCAGTCTTTCAGCACGTCCCAAACACGGTCTCGCACGGCAGGCGAGATGCGCGGCGCGCTGTAGACGCCCGGGGCCAGCTCCAGCATGGCGGAGGCGAGGAAGCCGCGCACGCGGGAGGAGACGTTACGCGTCACCACCACGGTCATCGACATCGAACAGCTCCTTGATGCGGTCGATCATGCGGGGAATGAGTTTCTCTTGCCGGAACAGCTTGGCGGCGCGGCGTCGCACCTCGCGCTCCAGGTGGTCGGCCTCGCCCTCGCGCAGGGCGCGCACCGCACCGAATGCCAAGGGCAGGGTGAGGTCCACGCGATACAGGTCGGCGATGTCGAGCGTGAAGGCGTTGCTCGAATCCTCGTGAATGAACCCGAGCGGCGGCAGGGCGCCTACGGCGGCCACCGCCAGGTCAGCCGCCGCTTCCACAAAGGTAGCGGCGTGATTGAGCGCTTGGTTGGGCAGATCGGCGGCGTTCGGGTTCTGACGGTCGTACCGGCGTCCGTGCCACTCGATGCCGAAGCGCTGCGCGACGAGCTTGTAGCTCTCCTTGATCCGCGCGCCTTCGATGCCGCGCAGGGTTTCGATGTCGCGGTGCGGCAGCACGCGGCCGAAGCGCCAGGCATACAAGCGCCGTGCAGTGTCGAGCCGGCGCTTGGGGTCGGCCCAGCGCTCGGCGTGGGCGCGCGCCACGTCGGAGCGCCCTTGCCCCAAGGGCGGCGCGGTGTAGCTCTTGACGCCGCCTTCGCCCACGGCGGCGATCAACACGCCGTGGCGCGCGCATAGCCGCAGCACGTCCTGGGTGATGCTCGTGCCGGGGCCGAGCAGAATCATCGAGACGGCCTGATATGGGATGGCGTAGTCCCCCGCGTCGAGCGTCTCGCTGCGCGCCGCGACGAAGCGCAGCGTGCCGTCCTCGACCGAGAGCTTGCCGTACTCCAGCCACAGCAGGCCGTGGCGGTCCGCATGCGGGATGCGCGAGGCGGCCAGGCCCAGCCGCCCATGCAGGAGGCCGGGGCCGTTGCTCATCGCGGCGGCGCCACCAACACCATGCCGAAGCCAAAGGCGCGATGGCGGCCGATGCCGCGGCAGAGCCGTTCGGCGAACTGCTCGCCGTCCTGCACCACGGCATTCGCGCCAAAAAGGGCCTGCGGCCGTTCGACGACCAGCAACCGGCTGTGGCCGTTGCGCGCGCGGCGCAGCAGTCGCGTGCGTGAGGCCATGCCCAGCAACTCCACCTCTTCGAGTTGCACCGCCCCGTTCCATTGGCTGGCAAACCATTGCCGATACACCTCGCCGCGCGGCGGGGCATCGGCGCCCAGACGGTCGAGGGTGCGCAGGTAGAGATCCTTCTCCTCATCCCCTTTGCGCGAGACGGGGCAGGCAAGCACCTCCAGATGCAGCCGTTGACCGGCGCGCCAGGCCGGCGGCATGGGTTTGCTGAAAACGCCCGCGGGGTCGAGGGCCGCCCAAGCCTGAGGCGAGGCGAAGGCCTGTGCCCGTTCGAGCAACTCGGCGGCGGAGTGTGCCGAGTACCCGAGCACCTCGTGGCGCCGCTCGAAGTATCGAAACGGCTTGGGAGCGGCTTCGCCAAACAGGGCAGCGAACCAGGCATGCAGCGTGTAGCCCAGCCCGTCTTCTTCCTGCGTGATGCCTTGCTCGGCGGCGAATCGAAGCAGCCGGGGCGCCACGACGGGGATGCGTACCAAGTGCAAGCCGCTCATCGCCCAACCTCCAGATAGCCCACGGCGTAACGCTCGCTGCCGCGATGGATGTTCTGCTCCCAATCGCGCAGGTCGTAGCGTTCCTCCCACTGCGCGGCATCCCCTTCATCACGAGGCCACAGGGCCGGGATACGCGACGGACGGCGGCGGGGCGCTACATCGGCCAAGGGCTCAGCCGCGAGGGCCGCCTTGACGCCGACCGCCTCGCGCCGGCCGATGAGCAAGGGCGCGGCCGGTAAACACGGCTTGCGGCCGATGAAGAGCGGGCGCGCCGGGGCGCGCAGCGCGGTCTCCAGCGCGTCGAGCGTCGGCTCGCCGTCCCCGTCCAGCGCCATCGCGACGGTGGCAACGCCGTTGGCCCAGTGGTCGCGCCAGCGCTGGTGCGTGCCCGTGGCTGCGGTGCCGCCCTTGCGGTCCTCGCGGCGACCCCGGGTGGTCCAGCCGGTGTCGAGCATGAAGTCCTGGCCGAGGTCCACGGTCTGGTATTCCGTCAAGGGCTCGGGCTCCGCATCCCACCGCGCCGCAAAACGCAGGCGCGCTTGCAGGCCCTGCAAAAGGTCCGTGTCCCGGTGATCCCAGCCCAGCGCGTTGCCCAGCAGCCCGACCAGCATGGATTTGGCCGGGAAGCGCCAGATCGGGTTCAACTGGTCCACCACCACGGCGCCGAAGCTCATCAACGGCGCATCCAGACGAAGCAGCAGGCATTCCATGGGTCAGGCCCACAGCGCATCGAGCGCGGCCCGCACGGCGTTCTCGACCGGCTGCGCCGCCAAGGGCGAGGACAGCGACAAGGTGGTGGCGAGCTGGCGCTGCGAGTTCGCGCCGTACATGGCGTCGAGCTTGCCCAGGTACGCGAGCATCCGCTCGGCGGCCTGCTGTCGCACATCGCCCTTCGCGGGGACGGCCTCGAGGAAGGCATTGGCCAGCGACCGCGGTTGCGCCGTGCCCGCCTCCAGCAGCAGGAGGTCCGCCCAGGCATAGGGCGCGGTGCTGCCCTTCTTGGCCCCCGGGCTTTGCTGGACGATGCTGCGCACCAGCGCCCCCAGCACGCGGGCCGGCGTGGCCGAATCCTGCTGGCGCCACTCCTTGGCCTCGCAGCCGGTCAGGTTGGAGACGAGCAGCGGCACATCGACCGCGACATAGCCGTAGTACACGCCCGCGCCAAGTTCGGACTGATTGGCGTGCGCCGCGCCGATCTCGTCGTCGCGGTTGAGGTCGTCGACGACGGTGAAGTAGTCCATCTCGGTATTGGACGCGTGCACGGTGAAGGCATGGGCCACATGCACCGGCGCATCCACGCGGGCCAGCAGGTCGGACGTGACCATGCGGCCAAAGAGAGCAGCCGTCAGCCCGGCAGCGGCCTTGCTCATGGCGGCCAGGTTCTGTTTCTCGTCCTTGGACTTCAGCCGCTCCGCCAGGGCTTTGGCCGGGTCGGCCTCGCGGCTGGCGTCCACCAGCATCTGCACGAAGTAGTCGGCCTCACGCAGGCCGAACAGCACGGGCTGGTTCAGATCGCCGCCCTCCTTGACGCCACCATCGATCACGGCCTTGGCCAGCGGCTCGATCAGCGCGGAGGCCAGAGCCTCGCTCACGCCCGCCGCCACCGCGCGGGGCAGCACCGTGCGCGTGAAGAACGAACGCGTGCGTAGCCCATCCGGCAGATCGGGTAGCTGACGCGTGAGGTCTTCCCGCCAATGGCGCTTCAAGCACTGCGACGACACCCGCAGCCGAGTGGCGTTTCCGAACGGGATGCGCTTGGCCAAGCCCGCATCGTCGCGGTTGAGCAGGCTGGCAGGGTAGGCGGTCAGGGTGTGGATCTGCAGGAACATCGGTGTCACTCCTTGGCGTTGTCTCGCGGCTGATGGCGGTAGAAGGCTTGGGCCTGTTCCTTTACACCATCGAAACTTCCGCAGGAAGAGGATAGTGGAGATTGACAGGAGGAGCGTATTAATAAAAAAAA
>QGUL01000239.1 GCA_003242425.1 Pseudomonadota bacterium
GCCCTACGTGCTCTACCAGGCCTGGGCCTTTGTCGCCCCTGGCCTCTACGCCCACGAGAAGCGTCTGGTGCTGCCGCTGGTGGTGACGAGCTTCGTGCTGTTCCTGATCGGCATGGCCTTCGCCTATTTCCTCGTCTTCCCGGTCGTGTTCGCGTTCATGAGCGCGATGGCGCCCGAGGGCGTGGCGTGGATGACCGACATCGACAAGTACTTCAGCTTCGCGCTCACCTCGTTTCTGGTCTTCGGCCTCACCTTCGAGGTGCCGGTGGTGGTGATCGTGCTGATCAGGATGGGCGTGGTCTCGATCGAAAAGATGGTCGCGGCGCGGCCCTATGTGATCGTCGGCGCCTTCGTCATCGCCGCCATCTTCACCCCGCCGGACGTGATTTCGCAGTTCATGCTCGCCGTACCCCTCTGGCTGCTGTACGAACTGGGCATCGTGCTGTCCAGGTTCGTCAGCAGGCCGGTCGGCGAAAGCGACTGGAAAGCGCCCACCGACGAGGAAATGGAGCGGGAGCTCGACCGCTCCGAGCGGGAATCGACCGGGCTGAAATGACCGCGGCCGCGCGCCGGTGGCGTTAGCGGTTGCGCGTCACGTTCGGGTTCGGCCGCCGCGCGACTTCCACTTCCACTTCGATTTCGCGACCGTCGCGCAACAGCCGCAGGGGCACGCGGCTGCCCGGTTTGAGTTCGGCGACGATGTTCAGCATGGTGGTGGGATCGTCCACCGGCTGATCGCCGATGCGGATGAGCACGTCGCGCGGCCGCACCCCGGCGCGTTCGGCCGGGCCGCCGTTCACCACGCCGGCGATGAGCGCGCCCTGGGTCGAGGGCAGGCGGAACGCCTCCGCGAGCTCCGGCGTGATCTGCTGGGCTTCGACGCCGATGAAGCCGCGCGTCACCGTGCCGGTTTCGATGATCTGCTCCATCACGCTCTTGGCCGTCGACACCGGGATGGCGAAGCCGATGCCGAGCGAGCCGCCGGTGCGCGAGAAGATCGCGGTGTTGATGCCGATGAGATTGCCGTTGGTGTCGATCAAGGCGCCGCCGGAGTTGCCGGGGTTGATGGCGGCGTCGGTCTGGATGAAGTTTTCGTAGGTGTTGATGCCCAGATGCGTGCGGCCCAGCGCGCTGACGATGCCCATGGTCACCGTCTGGCCGACGCCGAAGGGGTTGCCGATCGCGAGCACCACGTCGCCCACGCGCAGGCCGTCGGTCTGGCCGAACACGATCGAGGGTAGCTGTACCTTGGTGTCGATCTTGAGGACGGCGAGGTCCGTTTCCGGATCGGTGCCGACGACCTTCGCCGGGTGACGGGTGTTGTCGGCGAGCAGCACCTCGATCTGGTCCATGCCCTCGACCACGTGGTTGTTGGTGAGCACGTAGCCGTTGCCGTTGACGATCACCCCGGAGCCGAGGCTGGAGGTCTTGCGCGGGATATCGAAGGCGTCGCCGAAGAATTCGCGGAACACCGGGTCGTCGAGCAGAGGATGGCGCGGCAGGTTCACCTGACGCGAGGTGTAGATGTTGACGACCGCCGGCGCCGCCCGGCGCACCGCGTCGCTGTAACTGGCGGGCGCTTTGGCGGGTTCGACCGTGCCGGGCGCGATCTGGTTGATGATGACCTGCCCGAGCTCTCGCCCGCCCAGCCATTCGGGACGCAGCGTGACCACCACGAACAGCACGCCGAGTGCGATCGTCGCGGTCTGACAGAAGACGAGCCAGAGGCGATGCAATGTCATGCGGATTCAAGCAGCCGTTAACGAAACGGGCGGGCTGAAGCAGTGGATTATGACTGGGGGCGATCGTGCCGGCTTACAATCCCTACCCGGCCAATTCCTTCGTGGTGAATCGATGCAACGCGACGAGCTTGCCCGCTATTTGGACCAGCTGCTCGATGTCTCCCGTGTGCGGGATTATTGCCCAAACGGTTTGCAGGTGGAAGGCCGCGCCGAGATCCGCAAGCTGGTTTCGGGGGTGACGGCGAGCCTGGCCTTCATCGAAGCGGCCAGGGCCGCGGGTGCCGACGCGCTGCTTGTCCATCACGGCTACTTCTGGCGCGGCGAAGACCCGCGGCTTACCGGCACGCGCAAACGCCGCATCGCTGCGCTGCTGGAGGCGGATCTCAACCTCTACGCCTACCACCTGCCGCTCGATCTGCATCCCGAACTCGGCAACAACGCCCAGCTCGCGCGGCGTCTGGGCCTCGTCGAGGAGGGCCGCACGGGCGAGCAGAACCTGGTGTGCTACGGCAGCGTGGCGCAGCCGGCGGCACTGGCCGAATTCGGGCGCTCGGTCGCCGCAGCGCTTGGCCGTGAGCCGCTGGTGATCGGCGACCCGTCGCGTCCGGTGCGGCGCGCGGCCTGGTGCACCGGCGGCGCGCAGGGCTTCTTCGAACAGAGCTTCGACCTGGGGGTGGACGTCTACATCACCGGCGAGATTTCCGAACAGCATTTCCACCTGGCGCGCGAGTCGGGCATCGCCTTCGTCGCCGCCGGCCATCACGCCACCGAACGCTACGGCGTCCAGGCCCTGGGCGCGCATCTGGCGGAGCGTTTCGGCCTGGCCCACGAGTACATCGATATCGACAACCCGGTCTGAGTATTTTTTTGTCTGAATTCAACGGCTTGGCGCAAATTGTATGGAATCGTGACAAGCCGTCCGCTATAATCCTGCGATTTTTGCGATCGGGCGAACCGCCTTTCCAGTTTCCAGCACATCGAATTGGAGCTTCTCCATCATGAGTAACGCACACGACGCAACCCTCGACAGCGGGCTGGGCGAGCCGACTGACAAGACTCGCCGCAATCTGCTCGTGGCTACCTGTGCGGCCGGCGGCGCAGCCACGGCCGCCGCGGTCTGGCCCTTCGTCGCCAGCCTTGCCCCGTCCGAACGGACCAAAGCGGCCGGCGCGCCGGTCGAGGTCGACATCAGCAAACTCGAACCCGGCCAGTTGCAGGTCGTGGAGTGGCGCGGCAAGCCGGTCTGGATCCTGCGCCGCACGCAGGAGATGCTCGCATCGCTGAAACAGGCGGAGCCGAAACTGGCGGATCCCCAGTCCGAGAAACCGAATCAGCCGGAGTACGCCAAGAACGAATCGCGCTCCATCAAGGACGAGTACCTGGTGGTGGTCGGCATCTGCACCCACCTCGGCTGCTCGCCGACCAAGCTGTCCGAGGCGCAGGAGGGGGCGGGCTTCCTGTGCCCCTGCCACGGTTCGCGCTTCGATTACGCCGGCCGCGTGTTCGCGAACATGCCTGCGCCGGACAACCTCATCGTTCCGCCCCATCAATATCTATCGGACACCCGACTGCTCATCGGGGAAGACACCAAGGGAGCTTAAGGCATGGCGAACGAAACGACGGCTGCGAGCAAGCCCAAAGCCCAGCAGCTGCTTGACTGGATCGACGCGCGTTTCCCGCTCACGGTGCTGTGGAAGCAGCACGCGGCGGAGTACTACGCGCCGAAGAACTTCAACTTCTGGTACTACTTCGGTTCGCTCGCACTGCTGGTGCTGGTGAACCAGATCGTCACCGGCATCTTCCTCACCATGAACTACAAGCCGGATGCGAACCTGGCGTTCGCCTCGGTCGAGTACATCATGCGCGAGGTGCCGTGGGGCTGGCTCATCCGCTACATGCATTCCACCGGCGCGTCGGCCTTCTTCATCGTCGTCTACCTGCACATGTTCCGCGGTCTGATGTACGGCTCCTATCGCAAGCCGCGCGAACTGACCTGGATCTTCGGCGTGCTGATCTTCCTCTGCCTGATGGCCGAGGCCTTCTTCGGCTATCTGCTGCCCTGGGGGCAGATGTCCTACTGGGGCGCGCAGGTGATCGTGAACCTCTTCGGCGCCATCCCGGTGATCGGCGAGGACCTCGCGATCTGGATCCGGGGCGACTACGTGGTCTCCGACGTGACGCTGAACCGCTTCTTCGCGCTGCACGTCATCGCCATCCCGCTGGTGCTGCTGGGCCTGGGCGCGCTGGCCCTGGCCGCCTTGCACGAGACCGGCCCCACAAACCCGGAGGGCGTAGGAATCAAAAGAAACCTCGATCCAA
>QGUL01000240.1 GCA_003242425.1 Pseudomonadota bacterium
GGTAGGGGGGTTTCGCTCCGGGCCGCGCCAAAGCCTTCAGGATCCCCGAGAGCGTGCGCAGCGAATACTGCCTGGGCATCAGCGGCAAGGTCCGGCGCCGGCCCGAAGGCACCGCCAATCCCGGCATCCGTTCCGGCGAAGTGGAAGTGCTCGCGGACGAGGTCGAGGTGCTCAATCCCTCGGCCACGCCGCCCTTCCAGATCGACGAAGAAAACCTCTCGGAGACCGTGCGCCTCACGCACCGTGTGCTCGATCTGCGCCGGCCGCAGATGCAGCGCAACCTGATGCTGCGTTACCGGGTCGCGATGGCGGCGCGGCGCTATCTCGACGAGCAGGGCTTCATCGACATCGAGACGCCGATGCTCACCAAGTCCACGCCGGAAGGGGCGCGCGACTATCTCGTGCCGTCGCGGCTGCACGACGGCATGTTCTATGCGCTGCCGCAGTCGCCGCAGCTCTTCAAGCAGTTGCTGATGGTGGCGGGCTTCGACCGCTACTACCAGATCACCAAATGCTTCCGCGACGAGGACCTGCGCGCCGACCGCCAGCCGGAGTTCACCCAGATCGACTGCGAGACCTCGTTCCTCACCGAGGAGCAGATCCGGGCGATCTTCGAGGGCATGATCCGCACGGTGTTCAAGCAGGCGATCGGCGTCGAGCTGCCCGATCCGTTCCCGGTGATGCGCTACGAGGAGGCGATGCGCGACTACGGCTCGGACAAGCCCGATCTGCGCGTGCCGCTCAAGTTCACCGAACTGACCGATCTGATGAAATCGGTGGACTTCAAGGTTTTCCGCTCCGCCGCCGAACTGAAAGACGGGCGCGTTGCCGCGTTGCGCATTCCCAACGGCGGGACGCTCACGCGCAAGGAGATCGACGACTACACCCAGTTCGTCGCCATCTATGGCGCCAAGGGACTGGCCTACATCAAGGTCAACGACGCCTCCAAGCCGAACGAGGAAGGGCTGCAGTCGCCGATCGTGAAGTTCCTGCCGCCCGAGGTGCTGAAGGCGATCCTCGAGCGCACCGGCGCGCAGAACGGCGACCTGATCTTCTTCGGCGCCGACCGCGCCAAGATCGTCAACGATTCGCTCGGTGCGTTGCGCGTGAAGATCGGCCACGAGAAGGGCTACGCCGAGCAGGGGTGGCGGCCGCTGTGGGTGGTGGACTTCCCGATGTTCGAGTACGACGAGGAGGAGCAGCGCTGGGTGGCGATGCACCATCCCTTCACCTCGCCCAAGGACGGGCACGAGGACTTCCTCGCCACCGATCCGTCCAAGGCGCTCGCCAAGGCCTACGACATGGTGTTGAACGGCTGGGAGATCGGCGGCGGCTCGGTGCGTATCCACCGCGAGGACGTGCAGTCGAAGGTGTTCCGCGCGCTCGGCATCGGAGAAGAGGAAGCGCGGGCGAAGTTCGGCTTCCTGCTCGATGCGCTGCGTTACGGCGCACCGCCGCACGGCGGCATCGCCTTCGGTCTGGACCGCATCGTCACGATGATGGCCGGCGCCGAATCGATCCGCGACGTGATCGCCTTCCCCAAGACCCAGCGCGGGCAATGTCTGCTCACGCACGCGCCGAGCCCGGTGGACGAGAAGCAGTTGCGCGAGTTGCACATCCGCTTGCGCAACCCGCCCAAGAAGGACTGAGGCCGCACGGCCGCAAGGGCGTACGATGACGCGCGCGTTGCGGGTTCTGCTCGCCGGACTGTTCTGGTGGGCGTGCGCGTGCGCCGCGGCCGGGCTGCCCACCGTCACGCTCGACGAGCTGCCGCCTGAGGCGCGCGAGACGCTCGCCCTCATCCAGCGCGGCGGCCCCTTTCCCTACAAGCGCGACGGTACGGTGTTCAACAATTTCGAACGCCGGCTGCCGGTCAGGCCGCGCGGCTACTATCGCGAATACACGGTGCCCACGCCGGGACTCAGGCATCGCGGCGCGCGGCGCATCGTCGCCGGCGCCGGCGAAACGGGCGACGTACGCACCAGCGGCGAGTACTATTACACCGAGGATCATTACAACTCCTTCCGGCGCATACGCGTCGAGCCATCCGGCAGGAGGTGAGCGATGGACTACGCGGAATTGCTGACCAACCCGGGCGAGGCCGGCATCTTCCTCAGCCCCCCGGATGCCGAGGCGCTCGACGCGGCAGCCGACCGCGCCGGACTGGAACGCTGGCGGGTCGATCTCGGTGCGGCGCGCAACAAGGCCGATATCATGTCGGCCTTTCAGCACGCACTGGGTCTGGCCGACGGCTTCGGCGCCAACTGGGATGCCTTGTACGACGTGCTGGCCGACCGTGCGCTGGAGACGCCCGCCGGCGTCGCGTTGACGCTGGGCGGATGCGGCGCGCTGGCGCGCGAGGACGGTGACGATTTCGAGCAACTGCTCGAGGTGCTCGACAGCGTGGCCGAAAGCAGTTACGACGAAGACATCCCGTTCTGGGTGTTCATCGAGGGCGTCGACGCGGACGAGTTCGATCTGCCCGTGCTGGGTGAGGAATGACTGGACCTTACAAGATTCCGCGATCCGTGCTGGTGGTGATCCACACCCCGGATCTGCAGGTGCTGCTGATGGAGCGGGTGCCCTGGCCGGGGTTCTGGCAGTCGGTTACCGGCAGCGTCGACTACGAGGACGAACCCTTCTACGAGACGGCGGTCCGCGAAGTGGCCGAAGAGACCGGCCTCGACGCCACCAAGTACGAACTCACCGACTGGGGCATCGAGAACCGCTTCGAGATCTTCAAGAACTGGCGCAGCCGTTACGCGCCCGGCGTCACGCACAACGTCGAGCACGTGTTCGGGCTGATGGTGCCCGAACCCCTGCCCATCCGCTGTTCCCCGACCGAGCACTACGGCTACATCTGGCTGCCCTGGCGCGAGGCGGCCGACAAGTGCTTCTCCTGGAGCAACCGCGACGCCATCCTGATGCTGCCCGAGCGCATGGCGGCACGGGCAAAATCCGCCTCGTAGCCCGAAGCCCGTGCCGGCGGCCGGTGCCGTATTGAAGCGCGCCGCCCGCGCCCGCACATAAATGCTGTCTCCCTCCCTCCGGCCCGGTTTTGCGGACGGCGGCGCCGTCAGCCGGCCGCAGACGTTATAAAGTAGCGTTCATGGAACTCGAGCGACTCGACCACCTGGTGCTGACCGTCCGCGATATCGACGCCGCGTGCCGCTTCTATGAGACGGCGCTCGGCATGCGGGTTGCGACTTTCGGTGCCGGCCGCAAGGCGCTGCATTTCGGGGTGCAGAAAATCAATCTGCACGAATACGGCAAGGAATTCGAGCCCAAGGCCGCGCATCCCACGCCCGGATCGGCCGATCTGTGCTTCATCACGGCGACGCCCGTGGAAGAAGTCATCGACCGCTGGCGCTCGTGTGGCGTGGAATTGGTGGAAGGGCCGGTGATGCGCACCGGCGCGCGGGGACCGATCCGGTCCGTGTATTGCCGCGATCCGGACGGGAACCTGATCGAAGTCGCGAACGAGATCGCCGCGCAGCCGGCGCATGCCGAACGGAAGCCCTGATGCGTGTCCGAACGGGCATGGCCGGGATGCAGAAGAACCGAACAACGGCTGCATGAATTTGCACGTCGCAACCTACAACATCCACAAAGGCTTTTCGCAGTTCAACCGCCGGATCGTGCTGCACGAGTTGCGCGAGCGCTTGCGGGCGACCAACGCCGACATCGTTTTTCTGCAGGAAGTGCAGGGCGAGCACGTGCTGCATGCCAACCGCTTCGCCGAGTGGCCCCAGGAGCCGCAATACGAGTTTCTCGCCGATAGCGTCTGGACGGACCACGCCTACGGCCGCAACGCCGTCTACGACCACGGCCATCACGGCAACGCGATCCTGTCGCGCTACCCCATCGTCTCGGTGGAGAATCTGGATATCTCCAGCCATCCGTTCGAAAGCCGCGGCCTGCTGCATTGCGAGATCCATCTGCCCAGGCAGGACGTGCGGGTCCACTGCCTGTGCGTGCATCTCGCCCTGATCGAGCACGGCCGCGCCGCCGAGCTCAACGCGCTGATCGAACGCATCCGGGAAACGGTGCCCGAC
>QGUL01000241.1 GCA_003242425.1 Pseudomonadota bacterium
CGATGCGGACACCGGAGGGCGGCTCTATGTGCTCGATGCCCATCATCGGGCCCTGCTCGTCTTCGATCCCGAACGCCGCGCGGCGCAGCGCATCGCAGACTTGCCGGGCGGGAATGAGGCCGCGCCCGCGCGCTGCGCGCCGTCCGGTGTCCCGCAGACGCGCACGCAGGGCGCGCTGCTCGTCATGCCCGACGGCCGGACGCTGCTCGCGGCGCTGGACGACCGCATGTACCGCGTCGACGCGCATGCGGGAACGGTCGCCGAAGTGCCGCTGCGCGCGCCGCTCACGTACGTGACGCAGCTCTTCTATCGCGGCGCCCCCGACGGGCGCCACGAAGTGCTGGCCGTGCGGGGGGAGGTTTCGCGCATCACGCGTCTGCAATGGGATGCGTCGTTCTCGCAAGTATTCGCGCAGGAGTCCTTCCGTACCGTGGCAGGCGCGCCCATCGTTGCCGCTTATGACGGCAATGCGTTGCGCATGCTGCTCGGCTCGCTGCACCATCATCCGCTCTATTGCGGCGACGGCCGCCCCAACGTTCCGCTGCGTCTGGCCGAATACCGGCCCGCCGCTGCGGAACCGCCCCGGTGGATGATCGCCGAGCGCACGCCGGACTGAAGCCTACGTTGACGGTTGCGGCCGGCGCGCCTACCTTTTGCGCATGCGCCAGATATTCCAAGCCGTGGTGCCTGCGCCTTTCGGTGCGCTGGGGGTGCAGATTCTCGACGACGCGATCCGCGAGATCGTTTATCTGCCGCCCGGCACGCCGGCACAGTCCCCCACCCATGCGCTTGCCGAACGCGCGGCGCGCCAGCTCGAGCGTTATCTGGCCGATCCCGACTACCGTTTCGATCTGCCGCTGCGTCCGGCCGGTACTGCGTTCCAGCAGGCGGTGTGGCGCGAAATCTGCGCCGTGCCGCGCGGGAGCGTGGCGCGTTACGGCGATATCGCACGCAAGCTGAATTCGGCGGCGCGCGCCGTCGGCCAGGCCTGCGGCGCCAATCCCTATCCGCCCGTCGTGCCCTGTCATCGCGTCGTGTCCGCGGGCGGGCTGGGCGGCTTCGCCAATCACACCGACGGTTTTCTCATGGCGACCAAGCGCTGGTTGCTCACTCACGAAGGATGGCTGCCGAACCGTCTCGTCTGAGCGCGGCCGACGCCGCCCTGCTCGACGAATTCTGCGATCAGCTCTGGCTGGAGGACGGGCTGGCCAGGAACACGCTCGAGGCCTACCGGCGCGACTTGCGGCTGCTTGGTGAATGGCTCGCCAAACGCGGACGCGGTCTGCTGGAAGCGACGGAAACCGATCTGCTCGGCTATCTGGCCGCGCGCCACGAGGGCGGTCGGCGTCCGCGCGCGAGCACGCAGGCGCGTCTATTGTCGAGCTTCAAGCGCTTCTATCACTATTTGCTGCGCGAACGGCGCATCAGCGCCGATCCGACGCTGGAACTCGGACCGTCGAAAAAGCCCCCCCGGTTCCCCAAAACCTTGTCGGAAGCGCAGGTGGAAGCGTTGCTTGCCGCGCCCGATGTGGAAACGCCGCTGGGACTGCGTGATCGCGCAATGCTGGAGACGCTTTATGCCACGGGCCTGCGCGTATCCGAACTGGTGGCGCTGCGGCTGCCCGAAGTCCAGCTTGACATGGGGGTGGTGCGCATCTTCGGCAAAGGCGCGAAGGAACGGCTGGTGCCGCTGGGCGAAGTGGCGGTGGAATGGATCGAACGCTATCTGAGGCAGGTGCGGCCGCTGTTCGCCAAGGGACGTACCAACGACGCCGTCTTTCTCACCCCGCGCGGCGAGCCCATGACGCGTCAGGCCTTCTGGTATCTCATCAGGCGCCATGCGGCGACGGCGATTCCGGGCGTGGCTTTGTCGCCGCATACCCTGAGGCACGCCTTCGCGACGCATCTGCTGAACCACGGCGCCGATCTGCGCGTGGTGCAGATGCTGTTGGGGCACGCGGACATTTCCACCACGCAGATCTACACCCACGTCGCGCGCGAGCGCCTGAAGCGCCTGCACGCCGAGCATCATCCGCGCGCCTGAGGCTCAGGCGGGCTTGCGCGAACGCTCGATGACGATGCCTACCTGACGTACGTCCTTGAGGATGCCGAGCTTGGCGATGCTGACGCGCACCCAGGGCGAACGGAACTCTTCCAGCAGCAGGTTGGCGACGAATTCCGCCATTTCCTCGACCAGACCGAAACGGCGGGTGCCCAGTTCCTCGCGCAGGCGCTGAGCCACGACGCCGTAGTCGATGGTGTCGGCGATCTTGCCGGAGACGCAGGCCGCCCTGTCGGGCACGGCGATATCCAGATCGATGCTGATCGGCTGCGTGGTGACACGCTCGCGTTTGTAGATTCCGATCTTCGCCTCGAGGCGAAAATCGCGCATGAAAATCGTATCCATCGAATTCGCAGCCGGCGCGTTCGCGCTACACTTGGCGCGGCCCGGACTTTAATCCTTTCTTCGATCAAATGTTGACTGGCGCGGTATTCATTCTAACTGCCTACCTGCTCGGTTCGCTGTCCTTTGCGATCCTGGTGAGCAAGCTCATGGGCTTGCCCAATCCGCGCAGCTACGGTTCGGGCAATCCGGGCGCGACCAATGTCCTGCGCACGGGCAACAAGAAGGCCGCGGCCCTGACCCTGCTCGGCGATGCCGGCAAGGGCTGGCTGGCGGTGTTCCTCGCCCAGCAGTTCGCCTGGCGTTTCGGCGTGGGCGACGGCGTCATCGCCGGCGTGGCGCTGGCCGTTTTTGTCGGCCACCTCTATCCGATCTACTTCGGCCTGCGCGGCGGCAAGGGTGTCGCCACGGCGGGCGGTATCCTGCTCGCGCTCGACTGGCGCGTGGGCCTCGGCACCCTGGCCACCTGGCTCATCATTGCCTTCTTCTTCCGCTATTCCTCGCTTGCCGCGCTCGTCGCCGCGGTGTTCGCGCCTTTCTACACCGCGCTGATTCTCGGGGCCGATGCCTACATCGCCTGCACGACGGCGATCGCCGCGCTGATCATCTGGCGCCACCGGTCGAATATCCGCAAGCTGCTCGACGGCACCGAAAGCCGCATCGGCGAAAAGAAGCGGGACACGCCGACCACCGAACAGGCTTAGGCGGCGGCCGGCGCGCTCAGCGTCTCCAGATCCCAGCGCGGGCGCACGGTGAAGCGGTACGACATGGGTCGGTCTCGCGCCTCCAGGCGAAGCGCGCCCGCCAGCGCGATCATCGCGCCGTTGTCGGTGCAGAGCTCCATTTCCGGGTAGTACAGGCTGAAGCCGTCGCGCCGCGCCGCTTCGGCGAGCGCTTCGCGCAGGGCCCGGTTCGCGCCGACGCCGCCCGCGATCACCAACTGGTTCAAGCCCGTCTGCGCCAGCGCCGCACGGCACTTGGCGCACAACACCTCGACCACGGCGTCCTGGAAGGCGCGCGCGATATCGGCCTTGGCCTGCTCGTCCGGCGCGACTTCACGCACGAGCGTCAGGACCGCGGTCTTGAGCCCGCTGAAACTGAAGTCCAGGTCGGCGCTGTGCAGCATGGGGCGCGGCAGCTTGTAGCGCTGCGGCCGCCCGCGTTCGGCGAGCCGCGCCAGCGCCGGTCCGCCCGGATAACCGAGGCCCAGCAGTTGCGCGGTCTTGTCGAAGGCTTCGCCGGCCGCATCGTCCAGCGTCTCGCCGAGCAGCGTGTAAAGGCCCACGCCTTCGACCTGCATCAGTTGCGTGTGGCCGCCGGAGACGAGCAGCGCCACGAAAGGAAAACGTGGCGGCGTCGCGGACAGGAGCGGCGACAGCAGATGCCCTTCGAGATGATGGATGCCGATCGCGGGAATGCCGAGTCCGAAGGCCAGTCCGTTGGCGATGCTCGCGCCCACCAGCAGCGCGCCGGCCAGTCCCGGTCCCTCGGTGTAGGCGATCGCATCCAGATCGGAAAGCGCCTTGCCGGCGCGCCGCATGACTTCTTCGATCAACGGCAGGACGCGGCGGATGTGGTCGCGCGAAGCGAGTTCGGGCACCACGCCGCCGTATTCGGCGTGCATGGCGACCTGGGTGTGAACGGCGTGGG
>QGUL01000242.1 GCA_003242425.1 Pseudomonadota bacterium
GAAGGGTTCCCCGTCAAACCGCAATTCCCGATTTCCCAGCCTGGCCGCGCCGACGTGCTGCCCTCGCGCCAGGCCGACGGCCGTTTCGTGTCCTACTTCGGCGACCTGCATCCCTCGTACTTCGGCAACGTGGTGAAGGCGCTGGGCTCGGCCAAGCAGGGCTATCCGGTCATCAGCCGCGTGCTGCGCCAGCGCCCGCCGGCCGATGCGCGCAGCGCCGGCGATTTCTTCGCGCAGCTCAATCACGACCTGCGCGCGACGGTGCACGAAGTGAAGCGGCTCACGCCTAGCATCGTCGAGGTGACGCTCAAGGCGCCGCTTGCCGCGCGCAAGTTCGAACCGGGCCAGTTCTACCGGCTGCAGAACTTCGAAACGCTCGCGCCGCTGGCGCGCGACACGCGCATGGCGATGGAGGGCCTTGCGCTCACCGGCGCCTACGTGGACCGCGAACGCGGCCTCGTCTCCACCATCGTGCTGGAGATGGGCGGTTCGTCGAACCTCTGCGCTGCGTTGCAACCCGCGAGCCCGTCATCCTCATGGGCCCGACCGGCACGCCGACCGAGATCCACGGCGGCGAGACGGTGGCGCTGGTCGGCGGCGGCCTGGGCAACGCGGTGCTGTTCTCGATCGGCGAAGCTTTCCGCAAGAAGGGCTCCAAGGTGCTCTACTTCGCCGGCTACAAAAAGCAGATCGACCGCTACAAGGTTCAGGAGATCGAAGCGGCGGCCGACATCGTGGTCTGGTGCTGCGACGAGGCACCCGGCTTCACGCCCAACCGGCCGCAGGACCGCAGCTTCGTCGGCAACATCGTGCAGGCGATGCTCGCCTACGCGAAGGGCGAGCTCGGCGACAACGCCATCCGCATGCAGGACGTGGACCGCATCATCGCCATCGGCTCCGACCGCATGATGGCCGCCGTGGGACAGGCGCGGCACGAGGCGCTCAAGCCCTATCTCAAGCCGCATCACTACGCCATCGGCTCCATCAACTCGCCGATGCAGTGCATGCTGAAGGAGATCTGCGCCCAGTGCCTGCAGCCGCACCGCGATCCGCAGACCGGCGAAGTGCGCTACGTGTTCTCCTGCTTCAACCAGGACCAGCCGCTCGATCTGGTCGATTTCCACGGACTGTCCGAGCGCCTGCGGCAGAACTCGCTGCAGGAAAAGCTCACCGCGCAGTGGCTCGCTCATTGCATGGAGGAGCTGCGGCGCCAGCGCCCGATGGTGTAAAGGGCCCGCACCGCGCCTCGACGAAGCGCCCGCTTCGTCCTGCGGACGGGTCCGCACCGATGTGTATGGACGGCGCGGCCTCGCGCCAACTACATCGGTCACCATGGGAGACGCTGTGAATCGGGAAAGCATCGAGCGCATCTATTCCGCCTACGCCCGTGTCTACGATCGCCTCTTCGGCCGGATCTTCCAAAGCGGCCGCGAGGCTGCGATGGCACGGTGGTCGCCGAACCCGTGCGAGCGCTTTCTCGAAGTCGGGGTGGGAACCGGTCTGCTGCTGCCGCTCTATCCCCGCCACTGCGAAGTGACGGGCATCGATCTGTCCGAGAAGATGCTGGAGGAAGCGCGCAAGCGCGCGGAAGCCCTGGCGCTCGGGCACGTCAGCCTGCGCCGCATGGACGCCTCGAAAATGGATTTCGAGGACGACAGCTTCGATGTCGTGGTGGCGGCCTACGTGATCACGGCGGTGCCGGACCACCGCGCGGTGATGCGGGAGATGATCCGCGTCTGCCGGCCCGACGGCCGCATCGTGCTCCTCAACCACTTCACCAACGGCAACCGGCTGCTCGCCGCCTGCGAAAAGGCGATTTCCCCGCTTTGCAGCCGTCTGGGCTTTCGCACCGATCTCTCGGTCGACGAAGTGCTGGACGGCTGGCCGGTCGCGATCCAATGCGATGCCCGGATCAGGCCCTTCGGCATGTGGCATCTGGTGGAATGCCGCAACCGCAAGAAGAGCATGCAGGCCTGCGCGGCACGCATCGGAATCCCTCCCAGCGCCGCGACGGCTTATTCCATTCCGCGTGCGCGGCAGTAGCTACTGCGGCCGGCTCAGTGCGGCGAGCTGCTCGGCGGCACGCGCATCGACCGTCTGCAATGCGCTCACCACCTGGTCGTAGTCCGCGTGCCGGCCGAGCTGCAGGTACAGGCGGCCGAGCGCATACCACGCCTCGGCTGACCGCGCATCGCCGCGCACGGCCTGCTGGTAGTGCGCGAGGGCGCGTTCGGGCCGTTGCAGGATCTCGTAGCTCTGGCCGAGCAGGAAATGCGTCAGGGGGTTTTCCCGCGACACCATGAGCGCCTGCTCGAGCGTGCGCGTAGCGCGTTCGTGCAGGCCCTGCGCGCGATAGGACAGCGCGAGCATGTGCCAGGCATCGATTTCGTCGGGCGAGAGCCGCACGGCTTCGGCGAAGGCTTCGCTAGCCTGCGCATACTGCTGAAGCTGGGCATGGGCGTAGCCGAGCACGAACCACCAGGCGTCGTTATGGGGATCGACGGCGAGATTCTGTTCGGCGAACCGGACGATACCCGCCCAGTCGGATCGGGCGGCCAGTTCGGCGAGCCGGCGGCGGTTGGAATCCTCCACGCCCTTCAGGTTGGCCAGCAGGGTCGTGAAGGTTCCGTCGGGAACGAGGGCGAGCGCCAGGCTCTGCGCCGGCGTGAGACAGCCGTTGAGCGTGGCACACAACACGACGGCGACGAGGAGGCGCCGCACGCGTGTATCAGTAGTTCTGGTAGACGTAAGGCGGCTGCTTGACCTGGGATTCCTTGTCGCGCTTGAGCTTCTCCAGATCCAGCTTCTTGTCCCACCACATCGAGCGGCCGCGCTGCCGCTCTTCGAGGATTTCCGGTTTCTTCTGCAGGAGGTCGCGGAGGAACCTCGTCGTGTCGGATTCGTAGCCGGTTTTGATCTTCTTCGGGAACATGGTGACGACCAGGGAAAACGATTGAATGCCCGGAATTATAAGCGCAGCGGGTAGGGAAAGCGCGCTCCGGCATGGGTATTGCACCGGCCTCGCCCGGACCTTCCTCCATCCGGAGCCCCGATGTCCCTGACGAGCATCCTGTTGATCGTACTGGTCCTGCTGCTCATCGGCGCTCTGCCCGTCTACCCGTACAGCAGCAGCTGGGGCTACGCGCCGAGCGGCATCCTCGTCGCCGTCCTGGTGATCGTCGCGCTGTTCGTGCTGCTTTGAATCCGGCCGGGCTTGCGCTCCGCCCGGCACCTGTATATAACTACAGTCCTCGTCCGCCCTTTCAGGAGGCGTCCATGGATCAGGACAAAGCGCGTTCCATCTTGAAAGCCCTGGCCGAAGGCCTGGACCCGCGCAGCGGCGAAGCTTTCCCGGCCGACAGCCCCTACCAGCATCCGGACGTGATCCGGGCGCTGTACGCGGCATTGGAAGCCATGCATCCGCGCGCCGACCGGCGCGATGCGCCCCGGCGCAGCGCCCCCGGTAACGCCGGCAAGCCCTGGTCCAAGGAAGAGGATGAGCGCCTGCTGGCCGCCTTCGCCGCCGGCCTCAGCATCGAGGCCCTAGCCGCGCAGCACGGCCGCAGCCGCACGGGCATCGAAGCGCGCCTGGCCAAGTACGGCAAGGTGCCGCCGCCCGCCGCCCTGCCTTCCACCCGCCTCCGGGGGGCACAGCCTGCCTCGCCCACCGCTTGAGAGAACGATGAAAGAACTGACTCCCCGCCAGGCCGAGATCCTGCAGCTCATCCGCGACACCATCGAGGAAACCGGTTTTCCGCCGACCCGCGCGGAGATCGCGCGCATTCTGGGCTTCGCCTCGCCCAACGCCGCCGAGGAGCATCTCAAGGCCCTAGCGCGCAAGGGCGCCATCGAGTTGCTGGAAGGCACGGCGCGCGGCATCCGTCTGGTGCAGCCGCCGGGCATTCCGCTGGTCGGCCGCGTCGCTGCCGGCTCGCCCATCCTGGCCGAAGCGCACATCCAGGCCCGCTATCAGATCGACCCGAACATGTTCAAGCCGCGCGTGGATTACCTGCTCAAGGTACGCGGTATGAGCATGCGCGATGCCGGCATC
>QGUL01000243.1 GCA_003242425.1 Pseudomonadota bacterium
CTTCCTGGGTGCAGAGGAAGGCGCCGGTGAGGTTGATGTCGACCACCTTCTTCCACTGCTCGAAGGGCACTTCCTCGACCGAGGCGGCGAAGGCGCTCACGCCGGCGTTGTTGAACAGCACGTCGAGGCGGCCGAAGTGCGCTTTCAGCTTGGCGAAGGCCGCGCGCACCGACTCGGGATCGGAAACGTCGGCGGGCAGGATCAGCACGCGGTCCGCCGGCACGTTCACCAGCGCCGCGGTTTCCTCCAGCGGCGCCTGACGGCGCCCCAGCAGCGCCACACGATAACCGTCCTGCAGCATGGCAATGGCAACGGCTCTGCCGATGCCCGAACCGGCGCCGGTCACCAGCGCCACGCGGGATTGAGTGTCCATAGTCTTCTAGTCGGAAGGCGAAAGGGTTTGCGAAAGGTCGATTTTCGGCGCGCGGTCCATGCGGTACATCAGCAGCACCATCGCCGCCGTGGCGGCGAGCATGGCGTAGGGACCGAACAGCCAGAACAGCAACGGAACCGAATAGTAATACGCCCGCATGCCGACGGTGTGATAGCGGCCCGCGCGGTTGAGGTGAAAGGCCACGTAACGCGGGCTGATTTCCGGATGCTGCAGCGGCTCCGGCACGTTGATCATGTAGCCCACGTGGATGAACATGCGGATCGCCATCGCGAAGGCGAAGAAGGCGACGAAGAAATCGAACAGCAGCAGCGCGAGCTTCACGGCGAAGAACTCGCTGTGCCTGACCCCGGCGAGATTGAGCAGGTGCCAGCCCGAGGCGAGGTTGTCCGCCTGGCTGGTGAGCGTCAGCGTGCCGAGGATGAGCAGCACCGCCGTCGAGGCGAGGAACGTCGGGCCCATGATGGAGTTGCGCAGGGTCTGCACGGCCAGCACGTCCTTCTTGGAGTCGGCCATGACCGCCTGGACCCATTGCGCGCGCGCCAGCGCGTTGACCGCCTGGACGGTATAGAGCGGGTCCTTGCGCAGGCGCAAATGCAGAAAGAGCTGATACCCGGCCACCATCGCCACGCTGAGCACGGCGGCGAGCAGATCGTTGCTCCAGGCTGCCATACCACCCTCCCTCTCGTTCGCGTGACGCGAGCATCGCCGCGCGCGCCGCGCGGCGTCAAGCGGGAGATTCAGGCGGCGGCTTGGCGCAATTCGCGCAGCTCTCGGCGCGCCTGCGCGAGCACGCTGGCGCTCGCACTCAGGGCGAGCGCGGCCATGACGGCCGCGACGACGAAATCCGGCCAGCCGGTGCCGGTGCCGAACACGCCCAGGGCGGCCGCCATCACCGCGACGTTGCCGATGGCGTCGTTGCGCGAGCACAGCCACACCGAGCGCATGTTGCTGTCGCCGCTGCGGAAGCGGTAGAGCAGGATCGCGACCGCGGTGTTGGCCGTGAGCGCGAGCATGCCCACCACGCCCATGGTCAGGTGCTCGGGAACCACGCCGTGCAGCGCGTTGTAGGCCGTGTAGTCCAGCACCACGACCCCGTAGAGCGCCATCGACCAGGCTTTCAGCATCGCCGCGCGCGCCCGCCACAGCAGCCCCAGCGGCAGCACGAACAGGCTCACGGCGTAGTTCGACGCGTCGCCGAGGAAGTCCACCGCGTCGGCGAGCAGCGACGTGGAGCGCGCGCCGAAGCCGCTCACGATCTCGACCGCGAACATCGCCGCGTTGATGAGCAGCGCGATCCACAGCACGCGCCGGAAACGCTCGTCGCCGGGATGATGATGCGGGGCGCAGCAGCGGGCGCTCATGCGTCGATCCTTCAGCAATGCTCGCAATGGGCGAGCTGTTCCAGAATGGGGCAGTCGGGCCGCTCGTCGCCGTGGCAATGCTCGGCCAAATGGAATAAGGCATCGCGCATGGCCTGGAGTTCGGCGATTTTGGCGTCCAGGTCTTGCACGTGCTTCAACGCGAGCCGCTTCACTTCGGCGCTCGCGCGGCGCTTGTTGCGCCACAGCGCGAGCAGTTGCTCGATCTCCTCGATGGAGAAACCGAGCGCCCGGGCGCGGCGGATGAAAATAAGCTGGTGGACGTCGTTCTCGCTGTAGAGACGATAGCCGCCGAGCGTGCGTTTGGCGGGCGGCATGAGGCCGATGGATTCGTAGTAGCGCGCCATCTTCACCGACACACCGGCACGCTTCGCCGCCTCGCCGATGCTGTAGAGACCCGCCTGCCGCGCCTGCGTCATGTCCGTGCTCATCGTTCGCCTCCCGGCTGCCAGCGCCGCAGCGTGAGCGCGTTGGTCACCACGCTCACGCTCGACATCGCCATCGCCGCGCCGGCCACCACCGGGTTGAGGAAACCCAGCGCCGCGAGCGGCAGGCCGATGACGTTGTAGATGAACGCCCAGAACAGGTTCTGACGGATCTTGGCGTAGGTACGGCGCGAGATGTCGATCGCATCGGCGACGAGCGCCGGTTCGCTGCGCATGAGCGTGATGCCCGAGGCATGCATCGCCACATCGGTGCCCGAGCCCATGGCGATGCCGACGTCGGCCGCGGCGAGCGCGGGGGCGTCGTTGACGCCGTCGCCCACCATGGCCACAAGCTGCCCGCGCTGCTTGAGCGACTCGATCACCGCGGACTTCTGTTCCGGCAGCACTTCGGCGCGCACGTCGTCGATGCCGATCTCCCGCGCGACCGCTTCGGCCGCGGCGGCGTTGTCGCCGCTCACCAACGCCGTACGCACGCCGGCGGCATGCAGGCGTTCCACCGCGAGCTTCGCGTCCGGCTTCAGTTCGTCGCCGAAGCCCAGCAGCGCGAGCGCGTGCGGCGCGGGTTCGAACGCCACCAGCCACGACACCGTACGGCCTTCGGCGCGCAGCGCATCCGCCTTCGCGGCAAGTTGCGGCGGCACCTGCGCGCCCAGTTCCTCGACGTAACGCGCGCTGCCGATCGCGTAGCGCCGCCCTTCGACCCGCCCGCTCAAACCGCGGCCGGATTGGATGCGCACCTCGCTCGCCATCGGCACGTCCAGGCTTTCCTCCTGCGCCGCCTGCACCACGGCCTTGGCGAGAGGATGTTCGCTCGCGCGCTGCAAGGCGGCGGCGATGGCGAGCAGCCTCCGCCGCTCGCCCTCGCCTTCCAGCGCGACGAGACGCGGCTCGCCGCGCGTGAGCGTACCGGTCTTGTCGAAGGCGACGATGCCGACGCGGTGCGCGATTTCGAGCGCTTCGGCGTCCTTGATGAGGATGCCGTGACGCGCCGCCGCGCCGGTGCCGGCCATGATGGCGGTCGGCGTGGCCAGCCCGAGCGCGCAGGGGCAGGCGATCACCAGCACCGCCACGGCGTTCAACAGCGCGCGCTCCCAGTCGGCTGCGCCGCTCAGGCCCCATGCGAGCAAAGTGATCAGCGCGATGCCGAGCACCACCGGCACGAACACCGCGCTCACGCGATCGACGAGCCGCTGGATCGGCGCCTTGTGCGCCTGCGCCTGTTCGACCAGCCGGATGATGCGCGCAAGCGCCGTCTCGCCGCCCACGGCGACGGTGCGCGCGACGAGCACGCCTTCGCCGTTCACCGAGCCGCCGGTGATGCGCGACTCCGGCCCCTTCGGCACCGGCAGGCTCTCGCCGGTGAGCATCGCTTCGTTCACGTGGCTTTCGCCTTCCAGCACGATGGCATCGACGGGGATGCGTTCGCCGGCGCGGATCACCACCACGTCGCCCACCCGCACCTCGTCGAGCGGCACATCGAGCTCCACGCCGTCGCGCTGCACGCGCGTGCGTTCCGGACGCAGCGCATGCAGCGCGCGGATGGCCTCGGTGGTGCGTCGCTTGGCGCGCGCTTCCAGCCATTTGCCGAGCAGCACCAGCGTGATGACGACCGCCGAAGCTTCGAAATAGAGATGCGGTTCGCCGTGCCCGCCGGCGTGGCGCCACATGAGATAGACGCTGAGACCGTAGGCCGCGGAAGTGCCCAGCGCGACCAGCAGATCCATGTTGCCGCCGCCCGCCTTGAGCGCGTTCCAGCCCGCGCGGTAGAAGCGCGCGCCGAGCCAGAACTGCACCGGCGTGGCG
>QGUL01000244.1 GCA_003242425.1 Pseudomonadota bacterium
CGCTATGCTGGCGGCAACGAGAAGTCGGAGCGGCAATGACGGAGTACGTGCAGGCTTGGCAATGCATCGGCTGCGGGCGCATCGAATCGCCGCAGACCTGCCTCGGTATATGCCAGGACAAGAAAGTCGAGTTCGTATTCGCGGCGGAGCACGAGCAGGTGCTCGCGCGGGTGCAAAGGCTGGAGGCGCTACTGCGGCGTATCGCCTGGAGCACGCCCCGCGCAGGCGAGTGGGAGCGTTCCTACCGTATGCTGCAGGCCGAAGCCCGGCGGGTGCTGAGCGGCAAGTGAGCGCGCGGCGCGCTACGCGCGCTTCGGCGCGTAGCCGTGCGTGCTCGCGTAGACGGCCACCTGTACACGGCTGCTCAGATTCAGTTTGCGCAGAATGTGCTGGACGTGGATCTTGACCGTGCTTTCAGCCACGCCCAGTTCTCGCGCAATCTCCTTGTTGCTCGAACCGGCCGCGATCAGGCGAACGATCTCCTGTTCGCGCGGCGACAACACTGCGTGCGTTTGCGCGGAACGCAAATCCGCAGCCGGGTTCGGCGGCTCACCGCGCAAGGCGTGGACGAGTTTGTGTGTCATGCGTTCGGAAATGGCCGCTTCGCCGGCAAGCGCGCGGCGTATCGCGCCGACCAGGGCTTCGCTCTCGATGTTCTTCAACAGATAGCCGTCCGCGCCCGCGCGCAGGGCGCTCATGAGATCGCCGCTGTCCTCCGAAACCGTAAGCATCAGAATGCGGCTGGAAGGCGAGGCCTCGCGAAGCGCCGGCAACGCCTGCACGCCGTTGATGCCGGGCATGTGCAGATCGAGCAGGATCACGTCGGGTTGCAACTGTTCCGCGAGCTTGATGCCTTCGTGAGCATCGGCCGCGTCCCCGGAGACTTCGAATCCCGCCTCGAGCGAAAGCAGCGCGACGAGCCCGCGTCGCATCAGCGTGTGGTCGTCGATGATGAGAACCCGGACCGGAACCGCGTCATTCGTTTTCGTCATGGGTTTCGCCTCGTATCGTGCGTCAGGCCGCCTGCTGTCCGGCAAGCGGCACGCATAACTCGATTTCCGTGCCGGCGCCGGGCACGGAGCGCACGAGGAGCGTGCCGCCGGCGCGTATGCTGCGTTCCTGCATGATCCGCAGGCCGATGTGTTCGTCCTGACAGACCGTCTGCGGATCGAAGCCCTTGCCGTTGTCGCGTACGCACAAGCGGTAGACCGGCCCGCGTTCCAGCGTTACTTCGACCTCGGTGCAGTTCGCGTGCTTGCGGATGTTCGACAGCGCTTCCTGGGCGATATGGATCAACTGCAGCTCGCGGTCGGGAGACAGGGCAGGGGCGGTGCCGCGGCTGACGAACTTCGCCGGGATCGCGGTCTGTCGTTCGAAGCGCGCGACGATACTGCGCAGCGCCTCGTCGAGGCTTTCGTCGCCCACACGGGTGCGGAAGTGGGTAAGGAGCTCCCGCACGTCGGCATAGCATTCCTGAACCCCGGTCTTGATCTCGTCCAGATGCTTGCCGGCCCGTACCGAGTCGTGCTGGACGAGCGCATCGTTCAGCATCTGCGTCTGCAGGTTGAGGAAGGCGAGCGACTGGGCTATGGAATCGTGAAGCTGCTGCGCAAGGTGGTTGCGTTCCTCGAAGATCGCCACTTCGCGCTCCTTCTCGATCAGGCGCAGGTTTTCGATCGCCACGCCGAGGTGCTGGCCCAGCGTTTCGAGCAGATGCCGTTCTTCCGGTGCCAGCTCGCGCGGATTGGTGAAAAAGAGGTTGAAGACGCCGATGGCGTTTTGGCGGAATTCGACCGGTACCGCCGCGACGGCGGCGAATTGTTCGATGCGGCAGTGCGGCAGCTCGAAGCGCGGGTTCGCGTTGTGCAGTACGTGCACGACCGACCGCGTCCGCTGGATCGCCAGCCCGCAGCCGCAGGCGTTGTCCGCGATGCAGCGCTCGGCTTCGACGAAACGCTTCGAAACCCCGTCGGAGGCGATGATGTGCAGGGTTCCGTCGTGCGGATTGCGAAGGCGAACGGCGCCGCCGGCGGCTTCGAAGGTGCGCACGATGCGCGCCAGGAAACCGCGGCAGAGCTCGTCCACGGTGAGCGCGGTGCCGAGGAACGCGGTCATTTCGTAGAGCATCGCCAGTTGCTGGTTCTGCCGCGCCAGGTCGCGCGTCTTGGCCGCGACCCGGTCTTCCAGCAACTGGTAGGAGTCCTGCAGCGCTTCGGCCATGTCGTTGAAACCCTGTGTGAGGGCGCCGAATTCGTCGCGCGATTCCACCGGCAGGCGAACCGACAGCTCGCCCCGGCGCATGCGTTCGATGCCCTCGGCGAGCCGCGCGATCGGGCGGATGACGAACATGAAGGAGAGGTAGATCAGCGCGACCGTGCCGGTGATCGCCAGCGCGAGCAGGCCCAGTTGCGCCGCGCGCAGCAGCTCGGTCGAGGTGGCGTTGGCGCGCTCCACGCGTTTGACCAGTTCGTCGACCACGAGCACGAAGCCGTCGACTTCGGCAAGCGAGATGCCCGTCTCGCTGACGAGCCGCGGGTGCAAATCGGCCCATGCGGTTTCCAGCAGCGCCATCTGTTCGCGTACGGCGGCGGTATTGGGCAGGGCGAGCGGGCGCACCGGATCGCCCGCGCGCAGCCGCTCCAGCACGATGCCGAGCTGCACGGCTTCCCATGCCGCGGTTTCGCGGTCGCC
This sequence comes from Pseudomonadota bacterium, assembly GCA_003242425.1. Lineage (GTDB taxonomy): Bacteria > Pseudomonadota > Gammaproteobacteria > Burkholderiales > SG8-39 > ZC4RG42. The sequence continues at coordinate 2,692 of QGUL01000244.1, forward strand.
GTCGCGCATCAGTGCGGCGACGTGGTAGGCGCGCATGCGCAGGCTGCCCGCGTCGTTGATGGCCGCGGCGCTGCCTTCGAGCGTCCAGGAGAGATAGAGCGTGAGGCCGATCGACAGCAGCGCGACCAGGAGAAACGCCAGTTCGATGGCGACAAGCTTGGCGCTGAGGGTGCGCATGGTTGCATGGCGGTGAAGCGCGTACCGCCATGATGCGCACGCGACGCTCCGGCCCCTTGATTTCCGTCAAAGGGCCGCCGGCCGGAACGGATGGGTGATGACTCCGCGCGCCGGACTTACCAGCGCAGGCCGTGTCCGACGAGCGGGAGGGCGTTGAGCAGCTTGCTCGCAGCGAGCTGTTGAAGCGTGTCCACCAGGCGGCCGACGTCGACCGGCTTGCGCAGGAAGACATCGCACAGCCCGGTCAGCTCTTGCGGGTATTCGCCGCCGGTGAGCGCCACGATCGACATGTCTTCCAGTTCCGGACGGGCGCGTATGGCCCTGCAGACGCCGAGGCCGTCAGTGCCCGGCATGATCAGGTCGGTGATGACCGCGTCCGGCCTCTCGCTGTCCAGGACGTACAACGCTTCGTCGCCGTCGCCGGCCGTGCGTACCGTATAGCCCTCAAGTGAGAGGGCGGCCTCAAGCAGTGCGCGTTCGTTCGGATCGTCGTCCACTACCAGAATCCGTTGCATGGCGGAGTCCTCGTGTCTCGGATGAGCAGAGCGCGTGCAACCGGGGTGCCGCAGCCGGTACGGCGGAGACCGAAATTTTTGTCGGACGACTCCGACACCGGCCGCCGCGGGGCGAACCGCTCGCCGATGTGATGCCGTTGTCATTTTTTCTGCGCCGATGGCATGCGCTCTCGGACAACGAGGTTAACTTTAGGGCGAACGGGCGGGCGGACCTTCGTACCCGGCGTTGGCGGTCCGTTCGACGTTCCAATTACAATGCGCCGTATCGGGGGCGTGCACGCGCGGGGATGCAGACGAAGTACGATGGTCCGGACGGCGGCTCGGGGAGGACGCCGTTCCGTGTTACAAGGCGGATCGCAGGCGCAGCCTGTCTGGCTTGCGCCTTTCTGCTCGTCTGGGCGCTGGGGCCGGTCGCAGACGAAGCCGTGCGGGAGCCTGTCCGGACGGGCACGCTCGCCGATCTGCTGCGTGCCGACAAGGTAGAGCTGTACGCCGCCCTGGAAACGCCCCGCCACGATTTCCCCACCGCCGTACAGATCAGACGTTTCAGCGAAGCCTTGCGCGCCTTGCGCGAATACGAGGCGCACGCAGATGTACGTCGCCTCGAGCGCGCCCGCGGGCTGTTGCGCA
>QGUL01000245.1 GCA_003242425.1 Pseudomonadota bacterium
GCGTCGCGACGGCAGGCGTCAACAAGGGCCGCAGTGCAGCAACCGGTGCCGTCATCGGCGCCGGCGTGGGCGCGCTCGGCGGCTACATCTGGTCGCAGCGCATGGAAAAGCAGAAGGCCGAGATGGAGCAGGCGGCCGCGGGCACCAACATCAAGGTCGAGCGCACCGCCGACAACCGTATCAAGGTCCACATCCCCAGCGATGCCGGTTTCGAAGTCAACCGCGCCACCGTCCGGCCGCAGCTCGCGCGGGTGCTCGACGATTTCGCCCAGAGCATGCGCAACAATGCGACCACGCAGATCTGGATCGTCGGCCACACCGACAGCACCGGCACCGATGCCATCAACGATCCGCTGTCGCGCGAGCGCGCGGCCAACACGCGGGACTATCTGGTGGCAAGGGGCGTCGCGCGCGAACGCATCAGCATCGACGGCCGCGGCAGCCGCGAGCCCGTGGCCTCGAATGCCACCGCCGAAGGCCGGGCGCAGAACCGCAGGGTGGAAATCTATATCGGCGAACCGGCGCAGTAGGCTAGATCGCGAGCACCAGACGCTCGAGGAAGATGAAGGCGACGATCAGCGCGCCGACGATCAGCCCGTACTTGAATACCTGCACGCCGAAGCGCAGATAACGGCGGTTGCCGGTCAGGAGGTAGACGACCGCGGAGGCGCCGACGATCAGTACGACCAGGAAGCCGAGCAAGCGCAGGACGAGCACTTCGGGCTCCCGGTCGGCGCCCTTCAGACGGGCAGCGCGTAGAAGCGGCTCAGCGCCGGAGGCGCCTCTTCCGCCTTGTCGAAGCTCACGATTTCCCAGGCATCGGCCTGCGCGAGCGTGGCGCGGAGCAGCTGGTTGTTGAGTCCGTGTCCGGACTTGTGGGCGGTGAAGGCGCCGATGATCGGATGACCCACCAGATAGAGGTCGCCGATCGCGTCCAGCACCTTGTGCTTCACGAACTCGTCGGCGTAACGCAGGCCGTCGCTGTTCAGCACGCGGTATTCGTCGAGCACGATGGCGTTGTCGAGACTGCCGCCCAGCGCCAGACCGTGGTTGCGCAGCATCTCCACATCCTGGGCGAAACCGAAGGTGCGCGCCCGCGCGACCTCCTTGATGTAGGACGTCTCGGCGAAATCCACCGTCACCTGCTGGCTCGATTTCTCGAACACCGGGTGGTTGAAGACGATGGAGAAGGTGAGCTTGAAGCCGTCGTAAGGATCGAAGCGCGCCCACTTGTCGCCGTCGCGCACTTCCACCGGCTTCTTGATGCGCATGAAGCGCTTCGGCGCGCGCTGCTCCTCGATGCCGGCCGATTGCAGCAGGAACACGAAGGGGCTGGCGCTGCCGTCCATGATCGGCACTTCCGGCGCGTCCAGATCGATGTAGACGTTGTCGATGCCGAGGCCGGCGAGCGCCGACATGATGTGCTCGACCGTACCCACCTTAACGCCGTCCTTCTCGATCAGGCTGCACAGGCGGGTATCGGTGACGGCCAGCGCGTCGGCCGGAATGTCGACCGGCTGCGGCAGGTCGATGCGGCGGAACACCACGCCGGTGTTCGGCGCGGCAGGACGCAAGGTCATGGTGACCTTCTTGCCGCTGTGGAGTCCGACGCCCGTCGCCTTGATGGCCGACTTCAGTGTCCGTTGCCTCAACATCTACATCTCTTGATTTCGTAAGGGGCTGAATTCTAACACGGCCGGCCCGACGCCGCCTTCCGGCACCGGGCGTCTGTCACATTTTACCTATCGAGTCAGCCATCCCGATAGGCACCAATGGGCCGACGCCTGCGGTCCCGCCGCATCGCGTTCGCCGGTGATGCGCAGCGCACGACGACAGCCGGCATCCAAGCCCTGTGAAGCTTAGTCCGCTGTCACCCGTCCGGGTTCAGCGCGCCTTCCGCGCGCCGACCGGCGTGGACGCCCGTTCGGGCGGCCCACGCCTCAATCGGCCTGCTTACGCAGGAAGGCCGGGATGTCGTACTTGTCCATCCCGCTCTGCGAGAGCGCCTCCACGGCCGAGCTGCGGTTCTTGCGGAACACCGCCGGCGCCGCATCGGCGAGCCCGAAGTTGTATTCGAGACCCGGCGCGGCCATGTTGTCGGTACCGGTCTTCTGCGCCACCACCAGTTGCGGCTTGGGCGCGCGCATGGCGGCCTGCCCCAGACCCGTCGCCACCACCGTGACACGCAGGTTGTCGCCCATCGAGTCGTCGTACACGGCGCCGAAGATGATCGTCGCCTCGTCGGCGGCGAAACTGCGCACGGTGTTCATCACTTCGTTCACTTCGCGCATCTTCAGGTCTTCGCTGGCGGTGATGTTCACCAGCACGCCGCGCGCGCCGGAGAGGTTGACGCCTTCCAGCAGCGGGCTCGCGATCGCCTGCTCGGCGGCGAGGCGCGCGCGGTCCACGCCGCTCGCATAGGCCGAACCCATCATCGCCATGCCCATCTCGGCCATCACGGTCCGCACGTCTTCGAAGTCCACGTTGACCAGCCCCGGGCAGTTGATGATCTCGGCGATGCCGGCCACGGCGTTGTGCAGCACGTCGTCGGCCGCGCGGAAGGCGTCCTTCATGCTGACGTCGTCGCCCAGCACTTCCATGAGCTTCTCGTTGAGGATGACGATCAGCGAATCGACGTGCTGCTGCAGCTCCATGATGCCCGCCTCGGCCGCGCGCATGCGGCGGCCTTCGAAGGCGAAGGGCTTGGTCACCACGGCCACGGTGAGGATACCCATGTCCTTGGCGATCTCCGCCACCACCGGCGCAGCGCCGGTGCCGGTGCCGCCGCCCATGCCCGCGGTGATGAAGCACATGTGCGCGCCCTGCAACGCCTCGCGGATCGCGCCGCGCTGCCCGAGCGCCGCGGCGCGCCCTACTTCCGGCTTCCCACCGGCCCCCAGGCCCGAGGTGCCGAGCTGGATCTGGTGCTTGGTCAGGCTGCGCGCCAGCGCCTGCGCATCGGTGTTCGCGGCGATGAAGTCCACGCCGGTCACGCCGTTGCGGATCATGTGGTTGATCGCGTTGCCGCCCGCGCCGCCGACGCCGATGACTTTGATGACGGTCCCGCTCTGTTCCGTATCGAGAATCTCGAACATTGTCTACCTCCAACAAATCAAAATTGACCGAGCCCGCGAAGGGTGAAGGGTGAAACGAGTGACAACGTTCGCATCGCCCCACTCTCTTTCACTCTTCACTCCTCACGTAGCGAAACGCCCTACGCCGGCGGGGTCGCGCCCGCCGTCCTCCTTTCCGAGCGCGCATGCCGCGCGCTCAGAAATTCCTTTGAAACCATTCCTTCATGCGCCGCAGCGTGGCTTTGAAGCTGCCGCTCTGCCGCGCGATCACGCCGCGTTCGATCTGCGACTTGCCCTCCAGCAGCAGGCCCATCGCCGTCGCATAGCGCGGGTTCTGCACCACTTCCGCCAGGCCGCCGGTGTAGCGCGGCACGCCGAGCCGCACGGGCATGTGGAAGATCTCCTCGCCCAGCTCCACCATGCCCTGCATCACCGAGGAGCCGCCGGTCAGCACGATGCCGGAGGACAGCAGATCCTCGAAGCCGGACTGCCGCAGCACCTGCTGGATCAGCGTGTAGAGCTCCTCGATGCGCGGCTCGATCACTTCTGCGAGCGTCTGCCGCGACAGCAGACGCGGACCGCGGTCGCCCAGCCCGGGCACTTCCACCATCTCGTTCGGATCGGCCAGTTGCCGCAACGCGCAGCCGTAACGCAGCTTGATCTGTTCGGCCTCCGGCGTCGGCGTGCGCAGCGCCATGGCGATGTCGTTCGTCACCTGGTCGCCGGCGATGGGAATCACCGCTGTGTGACGGATCGCGCCCTCGCGGAACACGGCGATGTCGGTGGTGCCGCCGCCGATGTCCACCAGGCACACGCCCAGCTCCTTTTCGTCCTCGGACAGCACGGCGATGCTGGAGGCGAGCGGCTGCAGGATGAGAT
>QGUL01000246.1 GCA_003242425.1 Pseudomonadota bacterium
CCGGGGCCCGGCTTCTGCTGTCCGGGCAGCTGACACCCGGTCGCGGCGCGGGGCACCGGCGTCTCGGCGAGATGATCGCGCGCGGCGAGACGCTACCGGTGGACTTCACCAACCGCTTCATCTACTACGTCGGTCCGGTCGATCCGGTGCGCGACGAGGTCGTGGGACCCGCGGGTCCTACCACTTCCACGCGCATGGACAAGTACACCGAGACCATGCTCGCGCAGACCGGATTGATCGGCATGGTGGGCAAGGCCGAACGCGGACCTGCGGCCATCGAGGCGATCAAGAAGCACAAGGCGGTGTATTGCATCGCGGTCGGCGGCGCCGCCTATCTGGTGTCCAAAGCCATCCGCTCGGCGCGGGTATTGGCTTTCGAGGATCTGGGCATGGAAGCGATCTACGAATTCGAGGTGCGCGACATGCCGGTGACGGTGGCGGTCGATTCGAACGGCGAGTCGGTGCACAGCACCGGACCTGCGCAGTGGCGCCGGATCATCCAGATGAGGAAAACCGCGTAGCCGGTGCGGTTTTGCGCGGCACGGGCCTTGCAATGCCTTCAGTGAGCGCACGCGCCGCGTGCGCGGCGAAAGGACCATCGTGATCGAGGAAGGCATCCATATCGGCGGAGTGCTCGTGCATGCGCGGCCCGAACTCATCGAGCGCGTGCAGGAGCACATCCAGGCGCTCGACGGCGCCGAGGTGCTGACCGCCACGCTGTCGGGCAAGATCGTGGTCACGCTCGAGGCCGAAAGTTCCGACGATCTCCTCGAAGCCGTCGAGGCGATCGGCGGCGTGTACGGTGTCGTCTCCGCCGCGCTCGTCTACGAGTATCACGAAAGTTCCGATATCCAGCTCGACGATCCGCCGGACCCCTCTCAGTTGCACTGAGTCCGTCGTTCACTTGCGGCGCATCCCGCCGCAACTCACCCTGTTATGGTGTATCGCAGCATGCAAGATATGCTCGATGCATCATATTGTTCAGGTCAAAACATTTGCCTAAGCTCCAGCGTTCCTCGGCGGCATCCGATCACGCGCTGGAGTAATCAGTGAACGAAATCTCGCTGGCGTTCAGCCAAGCGGCAGCGCTCATCGCGCAATTCGACCCCACTCTGCTGGAAATCGTCCTGCTCAGCCTGCGCGTCAGCCTCAGCGCCGTGGCGATCGCGGCGCTGATCGGCCTGCCGCTGGGTGCGGCCATCGCGGTGGCGCGTTTCCCAGGACGCAACGCGATCATCGTCATCCTCAACGCCCTCATGGGGCTGCCGCCGGTGGTGGCGGGTCTGCTGATCTACCTGTTGCTCTCGCGCGCCGGTCCGCTCGGTGAGCTGGGGCTGCTGTTCACGCCGACGGCGATGATCATCGCGCAAGCTTTCCTCATCACGCCCATCATCGCCGCGCTCGCGCGCCAGGCGATCGAGGACGCGTGGCTGGAATACCGCGATCAGCTGCGCTCGCTCGGTGCGAGCACGCTGTCCGCGGCCTTCACCTTGTTGTGGGACACGCGCTTCTCGCTGCTCACCGCCGTGCTGGCGGGTTTCGGTCGCGCCGCGGCGGAAGTGGGGGCGGTGATGATCGTCGGCGGCAACATCGCCGGCGTCACGCGCGTCATGACCACCGCCATCGCGCTGGAGACCAGCAAAGGCGATCTGCCGCTCGCGCTGGGGCTGGGCATGATCCTCATGACCCTGGTGCTGACGCTCAACGCGGCGGTCTATCTCACCAAGGAGGCGGCGCAGCGGCGTTATGGATAAGTTGCGGGAATCCGCTTTGTCGCCGTCCATCCTGCCGCTGAAGCTCGAGAACGTGAGCTTCGCGGTGAACGGTCACACCATCATCGACCGCATCTCGTTCGAGCTCGACGCGGGGCTGCGCACCATCATCATCGGCCCCAACGGCGCGGGCAAGAGCGTGCTGATGCGGCTGTGCCACGGGCTGCTGCAACCCACCTCGGGCACGATCCGCTGGAATGTCGAGACGAGTCTCGCGCGGCCCCGGCAGGCCATGGTGCTGCAACGGCCCGTCATGCTGCGCCGCTCGGCGCTTGCCAACATCGAATACGCCCTGGCGCTGCACGGGATCAAAGGCGCCGAAGGCAGGGAGCGCGCCCTGGAAGCGCTGGAGATGGTGGGCCTGCGCGATCTGGCTTCGCGGCCGGCGCGCGTCATGTCGGGCGGCGAACAGCAGCGCGTAGCGCTCGCGCGCGCCTGGGCGCTGCGACCACAGGTGCTGTTCCTCGATGAGCCGACTGCGAGCCTGGACCCGACCGCCAGCGCCGAAGTCGAGCGCATCGTGCAGGCGATCCACGACGCGGGCACCAAGATCGTCATGACCACTCACAACCTCGGCCAGGCACGGCGCCTGGGCGACGAGGTGTTGTTCATCCTCGGCGGGCGGCTGGTGGAGCGCGCGTCGGTGGATCGGTTTTTCAAGCAACCGGCGACGGCGGAGGCCGCCGCCTTTCTCAAAGGGGAATTGCCATGGACCTGATGCGCAGAAAACTCTTCGCGGTCGCGATCGCTGCGGCCGCGCTCTTCCACGCGCCCGCGCAGGCGCAGGAGAAGTTCATCACCGTCGCTTCGACGACCTCGACCGAGCAGTCGGGGCTGTTCAAGCACATCCTGCCCATCTTCGAGAAGAAGACCGGCATCAGCGTGCGCGTGATCGCGCAAGGCACCGGTCAGGCGCTCGATACCGCGCGGCGCGGCGATGCCGACGTGGTTTTCGTGCACGCGAAAGCCGCCGAAGAGACGTTCATTGCCGAAGGTCACGGCGTGAAGCGTTATCCGGTGATGTACAACGACTTCATCGTCGTCGGGCCGAAGAGCGATCCGGCCAAGATCGGCGGCATGAAGGACGTCGTCGCCGCGTTCCAGAAGATTCGCGAGGCCAAGGTGCCGTTCGTCTCGCGTGGCGACAAGAGCGGCACCCATCAGGCCGAGTTGAAGTTCTGGAAGGAAGCCGGCATCGACATCGAGAAGGAGAAAACCGCCGGCTGGTATCGCGAGACCGGCCAGGGCATGGGACCGGCGCTCAACACCTCCGCGTCGATGAACGCCTACGTGCTGTCCGACCGCGGCACCTGGCTGTCCTTCAAGAACCGCGGCGATCTGGTCGTCCTCGTCGAGGGCGACAAGCGGCTGTACAACCAGTACGGCGTTATCCTGGTGAACCCGGAAAAGCATCCGCACGTGAAAAGGGAATGGGGCCAGCAGTTCATCGACTGGGTGATCTCGCCTGAAGGCCAGCAAGCCATCGCCGAGTACAAGATCAACGGTGAGCAGCTCTTCTTCCCGAACGCGGGAGAGCCGGGCGTATGAAGAAAACGCTGATTGCCGGGCTGTGCGCCCTCATGGCGGCGGGAGCTTCGTACGCGGAGGATGCCGTGCGGCTCTACGCCGCCGGCAGCCTCAAGGCGGTGATGACCGAAATCGGCGAGGCTTATGCCAAGGAGCACGGCGTAGCCGTAAAGGGCGAGTTCGGTCCTTCCGGCCTGCTGCGTCAGCGCATCGCGGGCGGCGAGCCGGCCGACGTGTTCGCGTCGGCCAACATGGAGCACCCGCAGGCGCTGCACGCCGCGGGCAAAGCCGGTCCGGTGCGCATGTTCACGCGCAACCGCCTTTGCGGCCTGGTCTCGCCGAAGCTCCAGGTGACGCCCGAGACCCTGCTGGAGCGCATGCTCGATCCGCAGGTGAAGCTCGGCATGTCCACGCCCAAGGCCGATCCTTCCGGCGACTACGCCGTGGCCTTGTTCGAAAAGGCCGAAGCGCTCAAGCCGGGCGCGACCAAGGCCCTGATGGACAAGGCACTGCGGCTCACCGGCGGTCCCGATACGCCGCCTCCGCCCAAGGACCGCGTGGTGTACGGCGTGCTGGTGGAGGAGGGCAAGGCGGACATCTTCCTCACCTACTGCACCAACGCCCTGCTGGCGAAGAAGGAAGTGCCCG
>QGUL01000247.1 GCA_003242425.1 Pseudomonadota bacterium
AAGCGCGGGCCGACTTCGATGCGCGTGCCGGTCAGCGCCGCCTGCTTTGCGGCCTCCTCGCGATAGAGGCGGTGGTAGTAGCGCGCGCCGCGCGGATCGAAGCCGCTGAAATAATAGACGTGACGATTGGTGATGCGCTGCAAAGCCCCAACGGGCAGCCTCTGCGAGTCCGCCCCTCCCCGATCTCGTGCGCGCGATTTTACCGTGTCCGCGGAGACCCGTTGCCGGGCCACCCCGCGGCAAGCGCCAAGCGTGACACATCTGGCGAACCCGATGCAAACAGCGCCGTGCGACTATAGCGGGTGCTTATAATGTGCCGCGCTGAAAAGAGGCGGTTGCGCGTCTCGGGGAGCGCGCCGCTTTGATCCCCGTTAAAGAGGGGCGCCCTCAAACGGCAGACGCGCCACAACCATAAGATTCGAGGCATCGAACTTGAGAGCCACCGCAATACTCAAAGCCCCCCTCTGGGTTGCCGCGCTCGCCTCCGGCGCCAAGTCCTTTGTCGACAATCCCGTCATCGGCAGCCGACGGCTGAACGAATGGGGACTTCACGAGTATCGGGTACGGCTCGCGGCCGCGATGGCGGCATACCGGCGACGGCGGTTGGCACGCATTCTGAGCCTGACGGAGGAGGATCGCCGGGCGTTCGAACGCGACGGCTACATCGTCAAAGAGAATTTCCTGCCGCAGGAGTTCTTCGAGCAAATCCGCGCCGAAGTTCTCGACGCGACATGGGACGTGCGCGAGATGCGCCAGGGCAACTGCATCACCCGGCGCGTTCCGCTGGACTTCGACGCCCTCGCCTCGCGCTGCCCCGGACTTGCACGGGTGGGCGCCGACCGGACGTTGAAGGACGCGCTTCGGTACATCGCCTCGACCAAAGGCGAACCGACCTATTGGATTCAGGCCGTGCTGGCCGGTCTGCCGGACGGCAAGCCCGACCCGCAATCCGTTCTGCATGCGGACACCTTCCACTCCACCGCCAAGGCCTGGCTGTTCCTGCACGATGTCGGCCCGGACGACGGGCCTTTCGCCTACGTACCCGGCTCTCACCGCATGACGCCGGAACGGCTGGCCTGGGAACGCGAGCAGAGCATTACCGCCCGCCACCATCCCATTCCCTACCATGCCCGGGGCTCGTTCCGTGCGACACTCGAAGATCTGCGCCGCATGAACCTGCCCGAGCCGAAGAAGATGGTGGTCCGGGGCAATACGCTGGTTGTGGCCGATACGATGGGCTTCCACGCACGCACACTGTCGACCCGCCCGACCGTGCGCGTCGAGCTCTACGCATCGCTTCGCCGCAATCCCTATCTGCCGTGGCTGGGGCTCGATCCCCTGTCCCTGCCGATGTTCAGAAACCGCACCGCTTGTGTCAGCATCCGGGTATTGCAGCAATTGCGCAGATTCGGGCTCGCAAAAATGCCTTGGAAGCCCGTGGGACACTTTGCGGTGAATACGCCCTACAAGGCCGGCAACTGAGGCTGTTCGAGCGCCGGCAAGCGGCGGCAACCCCGCTTCCGACGGCTGTTCACCCGATAGCCGGCAACACTAGAGGCGCCTCGTTTCATTTCGGCGGTCCGCTCTGCCAGCCGGCGTTTCCGTCAGAACTTCCGACTGACGCTCAGCAACAGAAACTCCACACCGGGATTCGGCCGCTTGATGTCCGCATTGGACAGGTGCTGGTAGCGCAACGCGATCTCGCCCGCGCCGCTCTCGAAGCGATAACCCACGCCCAGAGTGGGCGAAAACTGTACCCGGGTGGAAAACTCGTTCTCGCCGCGCACGTAACGCCGGCTCAGGTAGTGCACGCCGACGCTCAGCTCGCCGAAAAAGCCCGCGGTGCCCCGGCTCATGTACCTCAGCGACGGCGCCGTGCCGATATCGAGAAGCTGTTTGCGTCCGCTCTCCGTATCGTAGCGCCAGGTGCCGACCGACGCCTCCCACCACAGCGACCAGGAGGCCGCTTTCCCTTCCCCGTCGCCGAGCACGAGACCGCGGGCGACCAGCCTGAGGAGATCCGATTCAGAGGCATCCTTGGATTTCCCTCGGCCGAATTCGATACCCGCATCCACCGCCGCAGACTGCGCGGCGGGCAAGATGCTCAACAACAGCGCCGCGACGCATTGCGCTCCGCCCTTCCGCATACCTCATTCCGTTTGGCTGGGATCGAGGCCCTGCAGCAAACGCCGTTCCCTGGGCAGACGAGCGGCTGTACGTTCAAATCGTCACCAAGACGCAGCGCGCATGTGCGCTAGCATGCGGGGATGAGCACGGATACGACGTCTGATCGACGAAGCTGGCCTGCCGGCGAATGGCCGCGCGTCTCGCTCGCGTTCTCCGCTTTTCTCCTGCTCCTGTGCAGCTACTACATCCTGCGCCCGGTACGCGACGAAATGGGCGTACAGACCGGCGTCCAGCATCTGCAGTGGCTGTTCACGGGCACCTTCGTCGCCACGCTGCTCGTGGTTCCTGTGTTCGGCGCCGTGGTGAGGCATCTGCAGCGCTCGAAAGTGCTGCCCGTGGTCTACGCAGCCGTGATCGCCACCCTGCTGGGCTTTCAGCTCGCCTTCTCCGCCGGCGTCACCACAACAAAAGCCGCCGCGTTCTTCATCTGGCTGAGCGTCTTCAATCTGCTCGTGGTCTCGCTGTTCTGGAGCCGGGTGAGCGACGTGTTCGGCAAGGAGCAGTCGCACCGGCTGTACGGCCACATCGCTGCCGGAGGCACCACGGGCGCACTGCTCGGTCCGGCGCTCACTACCGTCCTGGCGCGATACCTGACGGTCGACGGACTGCTCGCGCTGTCCGCAACCCTGCTCGCAGCGGCGACGCTCTGCATGGTCGCGCTGGGCCGCCATGCGGCGGTGCATGGTCCCTCGGCCGTGCGGCCCATAGGCGGCTCGATCCTCGCCGGCATCACGCTGACCCTGCGGCGTCCGGGCCTGCGCGGCATCGCCCTGCTGGTGATCTGCTACAGCGCCGTTTCGACTGTTCTCTACGTCGAACAGCTGGACCTCGCCCGCGAGCGTTTCCCGGATTCGGGCGAACGCACGTCCTTTTTCGCCGCCATCGATCTGGCGGTGAACACGCTCGCGATCACGGTGCAACTCTTTGTGACACGGCGCGTGGTCGTCCGCGGCGGGCTGCGGACCGCGCTGTCGGTGGTACCGGCGCTGGTGCTGGGCGGACTGGGCATGCTGCTCGCGTGGCGTTCGGCGATCGCCGTGGCGGCGGTGCAATGGATTCACCGCGCCGGCGACTATGCGCTGATGCGTCCGGGGCGCGAGATGATCTACACCACCGTCGAACCCGAGAGCCGCTACAAGGCGAAGAACTTCATCGACACGGCCGTGTACCGGGCGAACGATGCGCTCTCCGCCTGGGCGGTCGCCGGCATCCGGGGCGCAGGCCTGGATGCCATACTGTGGATGGGCCTGCCCGTGGCCCTGCTCTGGCTCGCCACGGGCCTGCGCACAGGACGACGACATGACCGCAATGAACCGACGTGAAGCACTGCGCCTACTGGCCGGCGCATCCGTGATGCCCTTCGCCGCGCACGCCGCCGAGGGCGATCTCCGACGCGGCACGCTCATCGTGGAGGCGATGCGGACGCGCAGGATTCCCTCGAGCGGCGAGCCGCTGCCGGTGATCGGCCTGGGAACATGGCAGACCTTCGACGTGGACGCCTCGCCCGCTTCACGCGCCCCGCTCAAGGAGGTATTGCAGACCTTCGCGGGCATGGGCGGGCGCGTGATCGATTCCTCGCCCATGTACGGCGCTGCCGAAGAAGTGGTGGGCGATCTCGCGCACGAGCTCGGCCTTGCGGACAAGCTCTTCCTCGCGACCAAGGTCTGGACCTCGGGGCGGCAGGCCGGCGTCGAGCAGATGGAGGCGTCGATGCGCAAGCTGCGCACCGAACGCATCGACCTCATGCAGGTGCA
>QGUL01000248.1 GCA_003242425.1 Pseudomonadota bacterium
TGTGGCGTGCGTTGGCGCTGCTGGCGCTCGTCTGCGGGCTGATCGGCGCGGTGCTGCCGGTCATGCCCACCGTGCCTTTCCTGTTGCTCGCGGCGTGGGCTTCGAGCCGCGGCTGGCCGCAGCTCGAAGCCTGGCTGCTCGCGCATCCGCGTTACGGACCGGCGATCCGCGGCTGGCGCGAACGCGGCACCGTGCCGCGGCGCGCCAAATGGCTGGCGAGCGTGCTGATGTCGATGAGCGCGATCGGGGTGACGTTTTCGCCTGTACCGGTGTGGGTGAAACTCGGCGTGCTCGCTTTCCTCGCCGGCGTCGCGCTGTGGCTGTGGTTGCGGCCGGAGCCCTGATTCAGTCCAGCCGCCTAATGCGCAGGTTGCGGAAGCTCGCGCCGGTGCCCTGGTGCCGCAGCACGATGTGGCCTTCCGGCAAGGCGCCGAAGGCCGGGCAATCCTTGAGCCGGCTCTCGGCGATGTGACGACGCAGCACCGGATCGCCGAGGTCGTAGGCCAGCACCTGCTGGTTGGCGATCCAGTGCTCGACCCTCGTGCCGCGCACCACCAGTTTCGCGCCGGCGTACATGTTGGGCGGGATGGGCTCCATCAGGGAGCAGGGCAGCAGGTCGTGGAGCGCGCCGCAGCCGGTCTTCTGGTTGCTGCCTTCGGGATGGCGCGGATCGTCCACGAGCTGCATCTCGGGTCCGCTCTGCCAGGCTTCCTCGTAATCCTCGCTCACGCGGTAGAGCACACCGGAGTTGCCACCCTCGGGCAGGCACCACTCGAACTGCAGGATGAAGTCGCCGTAGCGTTCCCGGGTAATGAGATCGATGCGCGGGCCGTCGGGGATGGCGCGGATGACATCCCCGTCGCATGTCCAGCTCGCGCTGGGAAATTCGCTGCCGCGATAGGCACGCCACGCTTCGGCGTGCAGGGGTTCGAACATGCGCATTCCTCGTCGGTCCGGCATGCAAGGCGTCGGCTGTATGTTGACACAGGGTGCACGGCTTGTGTGCGTAAGGACAAGCGGGCGGCGCGCAAAGCCGGGAAATGCGCCACGCGGCGACGCACCCTGCGCCGCGCCGGCTGCACCGTGCCGGTGCGGACGCCGTCGGCTCCCCGAGCCGTCACCGGAACCTGGCGTGCGTCGGCAGCCCGCGCGTGGTCGGCGCGGCGAATGCACCGCCGATTAGTCGTGCCGCGGTAACCGGAACCGGTTTCCGCCAGGATCGATTTGGTCCGGGGACGGCGTACGCCGGCAAAAGTCACATCAAATCAATGGGCAAACTTCGAGCGCCGTCGTGCCGCGAAGCGGCCGGTCTCCGCCCGCCGCATTGCCGGGGCGGCGCCGTGGCGTGCCCACAATGAAGGTGTCGCGGTTTGGATACAGCTCATATCTAAAGGCATGTGCGCCGTATTACAATGCGGTGCACATGTTCACCATCCGATTCGCTCTTTCATGATCGCTCTCGTCGAAGCTCACCGTGCCGGGCTGTTACGGCGGGAGCACTGGGTGCGCAATATCGTCGCGGGCGTGATCGTGGGCGTGGTCGCGCTGCCGCTCGCCATGGCCTTCGCCATCGCCTCGGGCGCCAAACCGGAGCAGGGGCTCTACACCGCGATCATCGCCGGCCTCATCGTCTCCATCGCCGGCGGCAGCCGGGTGCAGATCGCCGGACCCACCGGCGCCTTCATCGTCATCCTCGTCGGCATCACCGCCGAGCACGGCATCGACGGCCTGCAGATCGCCACCTTCATGGCCGGCATCATGCTGCTGGTGCTGGGGCTGGCGCGCATGGGCGGGGTCATCAAGTTCATTCCCGATCCGGTCATCGTCGGCTTCACGGCCGGGATCGGCGTCGTGATCTGGGTGACGCAGTGGAAGGATTTCTTCGGCCTGCCGGCGCCGGAAGGCCGGCACTTCCATGAACGGCTGTGGTCGCTGCTGCAGGCGCTGCCGGATCTGCATCTCGCCACCACCGTCCTCGCGCTCATCGCCCTGGCGCTGGTGATCTACTCCTCGCGCATTCCCTATCTCAAGCGCGTGCCCGGGCCGCTGGTGGCGCTGGTGGCGCTGACGCTGATCCAGGGCATCTTCCAGTTCGAGGGCGTCACCACCATCGGCAGCGCCTTCGGCGGCATCCCGCGCGGGCTGCCGACGCTGCAGATGCCGGAGATCACGCTTGCGCGGATCATCGAGCTCATCGGCCCGGCCTTCGCCATCGCCATGCTCGGCGCCATCGAATCGCTGCTCTCCGCGGTGGTCGCTGACGGTATGGCCGGCACGCGCCACGACTCCAACCAGGAGCTCGTCGGCCAGGGGCTCGCCAACATCGCCGCGCCGCTGTTCGGCGGTTTTGCGGCCACCGGCGCGATCGCGCGTACCGCGACTAACATCCGCAACGGCGGCAACAGCCCGCTCGCCGGGATCGTGCACGCGCTTACGCTGGTGCTCATCCTGCTCTTCCTCGCGCCGCTGGCGCAGCACGTGCCGCTCTGCGCGCTCGCCGCGATCCTGTTCGTGGTGTCGTGGAACATGAGCGACGTGCCGCACGTGCTGAAGATGATCCGGCGCGCGCCGCTCGCCGACGTGGCGATCCTGCTCATCACCTTCTTCCTCACCGTGTTCGCGGATCTCGTGGTGGCGGTGAACGTGGGCGTCATCCTCGCCATGCTGCACTTCATGCGCCGCATGGCCTCCAGCGTGGAGGTGCAGCAGGTCACCGGGCAGGAGCTGCGCGCGGAAGCCGGCCAGCCCGGCGTCATCGACCTGCCGCCCGGGGTGATGGCCTATGCGGTGCAGGGTCCGTTCTTCTTCGGCGCCGTCGAGAACGTCGAACGCGCGCTGGCCGGCACCCATACCGATCCCAAGGTGCTGATCATCCAGCTCCGGCGGGTGCCCTTCGTGGACATCACCGGCCTGCAGACGCTGGAGGAAGTGATCGGCGAGATGCACAAACGCGGCGTGCATGTCCTGCTGGCGAGCGCCAATCCGCGCGTGCATGCCGACATGGAAAAAGCCGGCATCCTCGACCTCGTCGGCCGCAACCACGTCTTCGACCACTTCATCGACGCCGTCGAGCGCGCCCGCCAGCTCGCGGCGGCCTGATTTCCGCCTCGGCGGGACCGGTCTGGAGAGCTTTTCCCGACGGCAGGCAGCGGCACCGACGCTGCGCCCGCGCGGCGTCGCGCCGCCTTACACATCCCGGCCTTTGGTACGGGTGTGCGGTCGTCTTCGCTTTCCAAAACAGCCTGTTTGGGCGCTTTCGTGCCCACGGCACAACGCGTGCTCGAATGCCTCCGGATGCGGGCCTATAGCATGCGCCGCATCCCCATGCGTGGCGATGACCCGTTCGATCGCGCGCCGCCGCTACGCCGTGAGCCGACCGAACGTGCCATCCGCCGCCATGGTCCATACGCCGCTTCTGCGCAAGATCGTCTGGTTGAACGAACTCGCGTGCGCGGGTGAGGGCGCGGATTTCGACGCCGCGCGCACCGAGCTGGCTTCCCGCAGGCGGTTCATACAAGGGGTCGCGGCCGGTACCGGGCTCGCCGTCACGCCGGTGTGGCTGACCGCCCTTGCGCAGACGCCGTCGCGCATCGTCATCGTCGGCGCAGGTCTCGCGGGTCTCACCTGCGCCTATCTGCTGCGCAAGGCGGGATTGAAGCCGGTGGTGTACGACGGCGCGAAGCGCCTGGGCGGACGCTGCGTCACCAACCGCACCGCCTTTCCCGGTCAGCACGTGGAAGAGGGCGGCGAATTCATCGAGGCCCGGCATACCGCCATCCGCGTGCTCGCGAACGACCTCGGCGTGCCGTTGCGCGACGAAGGCAGCGACTTCGATCTCGCGCGCGGCGATCCGGTCTATCTGATCAACGACGCGCCCTATACCGCGGCGGCGGTGTAT
>QGUL01000249.1 GCA_003242425.1 Pseudomonadota bacterium
ACAAAAAACCCGCCCCACGTGCTCTCCCACCTCGGCGGTCCCCGGCGCCCCCCCCCCCGCCACCCGCCCCCCCTTAGCCAGGCCTAACCGCCGGAGCGGCGGCCGTGGGCGACGAAATACTGTTCCAGGGCTTCGAAACCCGTGGCCAGCGCGCCGGCATCGCCCCAGGGCCGCAGGCGCATGTCGACGCGGAACACCTGTCCGTCGGCGGTCACTTCGCTCAGCGTCCGGATGATGCGCTGGCCCAGCCGCACGAAGAATTCCTGGTTCGCCAGCGGCCGCTCGCCGTCGGTCTCGCCTTCCCCGGGGTAGAGGAATACCAGGTCAATGTCCGAGGAGACGTTCAGTTCGCCGCCGCCGAGCTTGCCCATGCCGACCACCAGCAGCGGCTGTACGCGGCCCTCGGCCAGCGGCCGGCCGTAGCGCGCCGTCAGGCGCGCGTAGTGGAAGTCGAGTGCCGTCTGCAGCGCCACCTCCGCCAGCGCGGTCATGGTGGTCGTCACTTCCTCGAGCGGGGCGAGCCCGGCCAGATCGCGCGCCGCCAGGCGCAGCATGACGCGGGCGCGCAGTTCGCGCAGGCGCGCGGCCAGGGCCGCTTCGGGATCGTCTCCACGCTGCCAGCTGTCGGGCGCAAGGAACGCACGCATCGCCGCGGCGCTCCAAGCCTCGGTGCGCCCGCGTTCCAGCTCCTCCGCATATTCCGGACGGGCCTCGAGCAGCCGCTGCGCGTAGCGCGAATAACGCAGAGCCGAGCGCAGCGACGCGGTATCGGAGAAAGTAGGCGGAGGCGAGGCGGTCGTCATAGAAAGAAAGGCGAGCGCGGCGATAGAATCATCGACTCGGCACGGCGGCGCTGCACTGCAGGCGATCGTGGCATTGTAAGCGGGCCGCCGGACCCCGGGCGAGGCGGGCGCCCGATTTGTGCATTGACTGTGCATGACGCTCCCGCACCGTCCTGGACTGGAGCGTGAAGCGAGCGATCATCCCATAACCGTCCCTCCTGCCGACCCGGTCTTGTCCCACACCGTCCACAACCTGGAACCCGGACCTGCCGCACGCGAACGCGCTTGGCTGCGCTGGCTGCGGCGCGTCGGCTGGCTGCTCGTCGGTCTGTACTTCCTGGCCGCGCTGGCGCTGCTGGCGGCGCGGTACTGGCTGGTGCCGCAGTTGCCGGAATACCGGGAACGCATCGCCCAGGCGGCATCAAAGGCGCTCGGCCAGCGCATCACCATCGACGCCTTGAGCGCCGACTGGCGCGGGTTCCATCCCTGGATCGAGCTGCGGGGGGTGACGGTTTACGACCGCGAGGACAACCCTGCGCTGACCCTGCCCCGGGTACACGCGGTGTTCGCCTGGCGGTCGATCCCGGCGCGCGAACTGCGGCTGCGTTCCCTGGTCGTCGAGCGTGCCGATCTCGACATCCGGCGCTCGGCCGACGGGCGGCTGTATGTGGCCGGCATGGAGCTCACGCCCAGCCCGGATTCGGCGGGCAACGCCGCCGACTGGGTGCTGCGGCAGGGCGAGATCCACATCCGCGACGGCAGCATCGAATGGCTCGACGAGCTGCGCGGTGCTCCGCCCCTGCGCTTCGACGGCCTCAATCTGCTGCTGCGCAATGGCCTCAGCCGACACGAATTCGCTTTCCGCGGCGCGCCGCCGGCCGAATACGGCCAGGCCGTGGACATTCGCGGACAGTTCGACGGCCGCAGTTTCGCGCGCTGGCAGGAGTGGAGCGGCAGGCTCTATGCCGCCGTCGACGACATCGATCTGGACGCTTGGCGTCAGTGGGTGGACTATCCCTTCGACCTGGGCGGCGGGCGCGGGGCGTTGCGCCTGTGGCTGTCGGTAGGCGAGCGGGGTGTCCACGAAGTGCGGGCGCAGGTCGCGCTGGCCGATGTGCGCTTGCGCGCGCGTGCGGATCTGCCCGAGCTGCAGCTTGCGGCGCTGCAGGGCGAGCTGGGCGGCAGACAGAGCCGCGACACGCTGGCGCTGCTGGGATGGTCCACGAACGCGGCCTACGAGATCTACGGTCGGGAACTGCGCCTGCAGACCCGCGACGGCGAACGTCTCCAGCCGGGAGACTTCACCGTCCGCTGGGCGCTCGACGAAGCCGGCAACCCCGCCCGCGGCGAAATCACGGCCGCGAAGATCGAACTCGAACCGCTTTCCCGGCTGAGCGGCTATTTCGTGCTGCCGGAGGATTTCCGCCGTCTGGTGGAGGCGGCCGCGCCGCAGGGCACCCTGCATCAGGTGGAGTTCGCTTGGCGGGGGGCGCTCGAGGCGCCCGCCGGCTACAGCGCCCGCGCGCGCTTCGAAGGGCTCGGGATGGCTGCCCACGGTGACCTGCCCGGCTTCCAGCGCCTGGACGGCGAAGTGCAGCTCAGCGAAACCGGCGGGCGCCTCAAGGCCGAAGCCCGCGATCTGGCGCTTCACTATCCGGGCGTCTTCGCCGTCGACCGTTTCGCGCTCGAGCGCATGAGCACCCGCATCAACTGGAACGTGCGCGAGGGTGCGGTGGATGTGCGGGTCGAAGAGCTGCTGTTCGAGAACGCCGATGCGAGCGGCAGCCTGAGCGGCCGGGTGCGCACCACCGCCTCCGGCAGTCAATGGCTCGATCTCACCGGCCGAGCGACGCGCGCGCACGGTCCGGCCGTCTACAAATACATTCCCTATCTGCCGCCGGAAGTGGCGCAGTGGCTGCGCGAGAGCATCCTGGCGGGGCGGGGGAGCGACGTGCGGTTCCGGCTGCGCGGCGACCTCGCCGACTTCCCCTTCCGCGACCCCCGCAAGGGCGAGTTCCGCATCGCCGCGAACCTCGCCGATGTGCATTTGCGCTATGCGGCGGACTGGCCGGCGATCGAGCATCTCAGCGGCGAGATGCTCTTCGACGGCCCCTCGCTCACCATCCTGGCCCAGCGCGCCACTACGCTCGGTGCGCAACTGCAATCGGTCGAAGCGCGATTCGACGAGCTCTACCACGACGCGCCGGTGCTGCGCGTCACTGGCAGGGCGCAGGCGCCGACCGAAGCCCTGCTGCACTACATCGCCAAGAGCCCGGTGCGCGGCTACATCAACGGTCTGACCGACGGCTGGACGGCCGAAGGCCCGGGACGGCTGGAGCTCGCTCTGGTGCTGCCGCTGGAGGCGCTGGAGCGCAGCCGGGTCCAGGGCCGCGTGGTGTTCGACGACAACACCATCGTGATGGCGCCCGGCGATCTGCCGATGACGCACGTGAAGGGCCACGTCGATTTCAGCGAGCGCGGAGCGAGCAGTCCCGGCATCCAGGCGCAGTACGCGGGCGGTCCGCTCACCGTCAGGATCGAGCAGGACGGCGATGCCATCCTGACCCGCGCCTCGGGCCGTGGGGAGGCGGCGGCATTGGCGCGCAGCGTGGGTGTACCGTTCGCCGAGCGCCTGAAGGGCATGCTCCAGTATCAGGCCGTCCTCCGCAGCGAAGGCGGCCGCACGCACAGCGTGTTCGAGTCGGATCTACGGGGCGTGGCGATCGAGCTGCCGGCTCCGCTTGCCAAGGCGGCGGCCGAAAGCTGGCCGTTGCGGATCGAACGCGCGAGTGAAAGCGCCGCGCGTCAGCGCCTGAGCGTCAGCCTCGGAGAAGTGTTCAATCTTCAGGGCGTGCTGCGCAGGGAAGGCGCGCGTACGGTGCTCGAACGAGCCGGCGTTGCGATCGGCAGTGCCGCCGTGCCCCGGCCCGCGGGCGCCGCGATCGCCGTGGCGGTGGAGGTGCCGCGCGTCGACCTCGACGCCTGCGCCCCGCTGCTGGAGGGCGGTGCCGGCGGCGCAACGCAGGCGCCGGTGGCGAGGCTCGATTTGCGGACCCAGGAACTCGTGGGAGGAGGGCGCGTGGTGCACGACGTGAAGCTGCGCGCG
>QGUL01000250.1 GCA_003242425.1 Pseudomonadota bacterium
GGCGAGCAACCTCGCGCGCTGCGCGGGGTCGGCAGTCTCGTTCAACAACGCCTGATAGTCGCGCACCGCGCCCGGGTAATCCCTGGTCGCATAGCGCAAATTGGCGAGCACCTCGCGATCCGCGGATGTCGGCTCACGCGCAACGACCTCGCCGGCCCAGCGCAGCGCCTGCCGCGTATGGCCCGCACCATGCGCCGCCTGGACCAGCGCGCGCATCAGCCTCACGTTGGCCGGATCGAGCGAGAGCGCGGCATCGTAATGGGCTCGCGCCGCGCTCCAGTCCTTGCGTCTGATCGCGTTCTGACCGAGATACTCCAGCGCCTGCACGCGTTCGCCCGAATCGCCCGCCTGGGCGAGCGCGGCGCGGAACGCCTGTTCCGCCTCGTCATGGCGTCCCAGCGCCTCCTTCGCGATCCCCCGCCGCAGATGGACACGGAAACCGCCGGGCAGCAAGGCCAGGGTCTGCAACGCCTCCTCGTAACGGCCGCATCGAATCAGCAGATCGGCGAGCTCATCGGCCGCGTTCAGGCGCTTGGCCGTCTCGACGTCGCTCGTGCCCACGACCTGTTTCAGGGCGGCGCTGGCGTCTTCCAGCCGGCCCAGGGCATGGTAGGCGCGCGCCTGCGCGAACAGGGCGTGCACGCGCCGGTCCGGGTCCTTGAGCAGCGGTTCGGAATGCAGCAGCACTTCCTCGTACACGCCCAGGCGCTCCAGCAGCGCGACGTAATCGCTGCGCGCCTGTGCATTGCCCGGGTCCATCTCCAGCGCCCTGGCCATGGCCGCGCGCGCTTCCTCGAGGCGGCCCGCCTGCTTCAACCGGTAACCGCGATCCAGATGCGGATGACTGCGGAAGCGCCGGATCTGTTGCACCAGCCAGTTCGGCTGCTTGTCGACTTCCGCCGCCGTTGGCGGCGCTTCGCCTTGCGCGTGAACAGGCAAGCCCGCGCACAGCAGTCCGCACAACGCCGCCGTGCACACCCGGCGCGCGCAACTTCGCGCGCGCCGGGCGCCGCTCGGTCCGACCTGCAGCGCCATGGCTGCATCCCTCGATCAGGGTGCCTGGCTGAGGCCCAGCCAGCCGGGCGGCGTCAGGGTATGCGCGCCCACCCAGGTATAGCCGAGCGCGGTGATGCCTTCCACCAGCTTCTTGAAATCCTCGAAGCCCGGCGTGCCGACGTCCGGATCGAGCCAGAAGGGATGGAAGAAGAAGGAGGCGAAACCGTCACGCACCACCTTCGCCATCTCAGCGTTCAGCAGCAGATCCTCCCAGGTGTAGTCGAAGTTCGAGGTGGGATCGATCTCCCTGATGTCGTATTCGATGTTGCCGAGGTTCTCCGGCAGCACGCGCTGGCCGTAGTAGTCGCGCTCGATCACGTAGGGGAAGAACTGCCCCACCGCGAAATCCCGGGCCGGATTGGCCGGGTTGAAATCCGGCTCGTCCGAGGTGTAGTACACCACGCGCTGGTAGGTGGTGGGGAAGCGCTGGACGGCGGCGCGGATCGCCTTGGGCGAGGACTGGTAATGCGGCGCCTCCCAGGCGAAAACGTGGTAGCCGTTGAGCTGCAGTTCGGCCAGGCCGGCATCGAGCCGTCCCAGCGCCCAGGCGATCGAGTCTTCCGGCACGGGTTCGTTGTCCACCGCGTTCCAGAACTCGAAGTCGTCACCGCTCACGCCCGTGTGGATATTGCGCATCGACCCGTACTGGTGCGTATAGCCGTGCATCACCAGCTTCGCGCCGCGCGCGATGGCGTAGTCGAGCGAAGCGCGCAGGTTGGTGGCGTCGGCGAGATGGATTTCCATCGGCACGCCGTCGTTGTACCAGCCGAGCGGGTCGCGGTAGAACGGGATCACCGCGATCGAGAACGGAATGCCCTTGCCGTGCAGATAGTCGGTGAGCGTCACCATGGTGGAGGGCAGCACCAGCGCGCCCACATCCTCCAGCCGCACCATCGCACGGTGGATGGTCGGCGTCTGCACGCCGAGGATGTCGTGCAGCATGTCGCAGATCACCAGATAGCGGTCGCGCGGGCCGATGTAGGAGAACGGCATGTCGGCCACGTACCAGAAGTTCCCGGCGCGCACGATGTAGGGCGCGACCTGGCCGGTCTTGGAATTGCGGATCGTCACCAGCGTCTGCGCCTTGGCCGGGTCCTCGACGCCGACGATGCCGAGATCGGGGTCGGCGGCGACCACGCCGTTCTGGAAGCTGTAGTACTTGACCAGCGATTTGCCCTTGTACTCGACTGTGTCGAAAAAGCCGGGTTCCGGGTTCTGCGGCGTGGGCTGGCCGTTCATGCCGACCAGGCCGTAGAAGCCGAGGCCGGTGCGGTCGCGGAAGTCGTAGTTGGGATTCCAGGCGTATTGCCAGAGGTTGTACTTGAACCAGACGACGGTCTTGTCGGTGTTGTGCACGTCGTCGATGAAGCTCGCGGGCAACTGGTTGTCGTAGATCCCGCCCATGTAGAAGGTCACGTCGTACTGCTCGACCTGGGAGCTCGCGTACTGCTCCACCGGCTGCAGATCCACATCGGTGTTCCAGTGGCCGAGCAGATTGCGCAGCATGATCGCGTACGCGAACGCCAGTTTCTGGTAGTCCCCCGTGGCCGGCGCATCGTAAAGCACCAGCGCTTTGATGGGCGTGGTCTGCGCCGCGCCGAACGGCGCCCAAAGCGCCATGACCAGCGCGAGGATGAACGCATAGAGACGTGCTTTCATGACTCTCTCCTTTGCGAGCGGCAATACCGCGCGCGAAGCGGCTATCGTGGACCCTTGCCTTTGCCGTTCCCGTTGCCGGGGCGGTCCTGGCGCTTGATGACGGGACGCTTGCCCGGTCCGGGATGCTCCACCCACTCCTTCTCGCGCCCCATCTTGAACAGCGGCGAGTTGCCGCGATGCCTGTGGACTTTCCACGTCCCCGGCGCCACCACGGTCTGCACCGCAGGTTTGGGCGGGGGTTGGATGCGCACCGGCTTGGGCGCAGGCTTGGGCGCCGGCTTAGGCGCATCCGCCCTGGGGCCATTCGGCTTAGGTGCAGCCGCCTTGGGGTCATTGGGCTTGGCTTTCGCGGCCCCGGGAGGCTCCGCGGGTTTGGCGCCCGCCTCGCCGGCATAACCCAGTGCGACCGAAACGGTCAGCGGTGCCAACATCAGAACGGTCCAGATCCTCCTAGCCATGGTGGCCTCCTCATGTCGTAATGTCCTTCGTTGCAACAACACGCCCGATCCGCCGCGTTACGGGGAATGAACGAAGTCCGCGGGGTTCACCCAGGCGGAGTCCGGGGCCGTGATGCCCTGGACCGCGCTCTTGAAATGCTGAAGCCGCTCCTCGTGGGCGACCTAACGGTAGTGCGACCGGCGCCGCGCATAACGCTCCAACACCTCGTTCCATCCCACCTCCGTCTCTCGTCGTTCGTGCTCAGTGTCCATTCAATGCGAACGCGAGCTGATCCTCCTGAACCAGCCCCATCTCCTTGAGGATCTCCCCCAGCCTCGCCCGGTGCCGCTGTTGACGCGCGAGCGCGTCCTGCAACTGCTCGGGAGTGATGATCCGCGACTGGACGAGCAGCTCGCCGAGACGCGGGCGCACCACCGCGCCGAGCTGATCTTCCGAGGGATAGACATGCTGGGTCTTGTCCCACGCGATCAGTTTTCCGGTATGCAGGTAGCGCAGGTACAGACGGATCGCGCGCACCGTGGCGAGGAAGTTGATGAAGTTGCCCCACACCATGCGCGGTATCGAAAGCAGCGCCTGCTGCCAGCCGTATATGCGATAGACGCAGTAGGCGCGCATCGAGACCCGGTGTACGAGCAGCACACCGTTGGCGAGGATCACGTACCATTTCTTTTTACACTTTTCCAAGCCCCCGAACTAAGGCGA
>QGUL01000251.1 GCA_003242425.1 Pseudomonadota bacterium
TGTGCCCCTGGTGTGGCAAGCCCAGGGCGTGTTCGCCCTCCCCCGGCGCCGGCCGGCGCCTGACCCGGGTGCGCCTGACGCCTATCTGCACCTCGGCTACGTGCCGGCACCGCAGTCGATGTTCCGCGGCATGGAAAAGCTGCCGCCTGCGACGTTGATGCGCATCGAAGACGCGGGCGTTCATGCGCGCCGCTATTGGGAGCCGCCGCAGGACATCGACCGCGCCTTGAGCGAACAGGACTGGATCGAGGCGGTGCGCACGAAGCTTGAAGCGGCTGTCGCGCGACAGATGGTGAGCGACGTGCCCATCGGCGCCTTCCTGTCGGGCGGCATCGATTCGAGCGCCGTGGCCGCCTTCATGGCGCGGCACAGCGACCGGCCCGTCAAGACGTACGCCATCGGCTTCGAAGGCGAGGGCGCGGAGCGCTACTACAACGAACTGCCCTATGCGCGCCGGATGGCGCAACACCTGGGCACCGAACATCGCGAAATCCTGGTGCGTCCGGATGTGGTGCGGCTGCTGCCGCAACTCGTGTGGCACATGGACGAGCCGATCGCCGACACCGCCTTCATCACCACTTACCTGGTGTCGGCGTTCGCGCGCGAGGACGTCACGGTCATCCTCTCCGGCGTGGGCGGCGACGAGCTGTTCGGCGGTTACCGGCGCTATCTGGGCCACCGCTATCAGCAGCATTTCGACCGGCTGCCGGGCTGGCTGAGACAGGCGGCGGTGAGCGTGGCGCGCAAACTGCCGGCCGACCGGCATTCGCCGCTCCTCGACTGGAGCCGCTACGCGAAGGGCTTTCTTGCCGGGGCGAACGAATCCTTCGAGAACCGTTACCGCCGCTACGTCGAGGTTTTCCCGCCCGACAGCGCCTACGCGCTGCGCCGTGTGAACGGCGTGCCGCGCCGGGACGCGCTCGGTGAAGCCTTCGCCAGAGCCGCTTCCGGCGATTCCCTGCATCGCATGCTGGTGGTGGATCTCGCCACCCAGCTGCCCGACGACCTGCTGTTGCTGACCGACAAGATGTCGATGGCGACTTCGCTGGAATGCCGGGTGCCTCTGCTCGATCACGAGCTGGTGGAACTGGCGGCGCGCATCCCCGAGGACATCAAGATCCGCGGCGGCCGCCTGAAGCATTTGATGAAACAGGCGCTCGCCGGGGTGCTGCCGCCCGACATCCTGGAACGCAGGAAGCGCGGCTTCGGCGCCCCGATGGGCGCCTGGCTGAAGCGGCAGCTCGCGCCCGTGCTGGACGAGCTGCTGTCGGAGGAGGCGGTACGCGCGCGCGGGATCTTCGACCCGCAGGCGGTGCGCCGGCTCATCACCGACCACGAAGCGAGCCGCACCGACGGCACCGACCGGCTGCTCGCGCTGATGAACCTGGAAATCTGGGCGCGCATCTACCTCGACGGCCGCGAGCCCGAACGGGTGGCCGAAGAATTGCAAGCGGTGGCGGCATGAACATCCTCTACCTGTGCCATCGCTTTCCCTTTCCGCCCAAGCGCGGCGGCAAGATCCGGCCGTTCAACATGATCCGTCATCTCGCGCAGCGCCACGAAGTCACGGTGGCCTCCCTGCTGCGCTCCGACGAGGAAGCCCGCGAGGGAGAAGGCCTTGCGAAGCACTGCGCCGAGATCCTCGCCGCGCGCGTGGACGACCGCGTGCAGACACTGCGCATGGTCGCGCGTCTGCCCACGACGCGGCCGTCTTCCTTCGGTTTCTTCCACTCGCCCGCGCTCGCGCGTCAGATCCGAGCGGCGCTCGCGCGCAAACGCTACGACCTGATCTTCGTGCATTGCTCCTCGATGGCGCCCTACGTCGAGCATGTGCGCGGCATCCCCAAGATCCTCGACTTCGGCGACATGGATTCGCAGAAGTGGCTGGAGTACGCACGCTACAAGCCTTTTCCGCTGTCGGCTGGCTACTGGCTCGAAGGTCAAAAATTGTGGCGCGAGGAAAAGCGGCTCGCACGGCGCTTCGATTTTTGCACCGCCACCACGCGCGCGGAGTGGGAGACGCTGAACGGCTACCGCGTGGACGTGCCCACCGACTGGTTTCCGAACGGCGTGGACCACGAATTCTTCTCGCCGGGCGACGAGCCTTACGACGCCGGCCGTATCTGTTTCGTCGGGCGCATGGACTACTACCCGAACCAGCAGTGCATGTTCGAGTTCTGCGCGCAGGTCTTTCCGCGTCTGCGCGCCCTGCGTCCGCGGCTCAGGCTCTACATCGTCGGTGCCGATCCGTCGCCGGCCGTGCGCGAACTGGGCCGTCAGCCCGGCGTGATCGTCACCGGTTCGGTGCCGGACGTGCGGCCCTATGTCCGCAACTCGGCCCTGATGGTCGCACCGCTCAGGATCGCTCGCGGCACGCAGAACAAGATTCTGGAGGCCATGGCCATGGGTGTGCCGGTGGTGACGAGCCGCGTAGCCGCGGGCGGCGTCGACGCGCAGGACGAACAGCACTTTCTCGTCGCCGACGAACCGGAAGACTACGTGCGCAAGATCCTGCGCATCCTCGACGACCCGGCCGAACGCGCCCGTCTCGCGCGGGCCGGGCGCGAGCGGGTGCTGTCGCATCACGCCTGGTCGAAATCCATGCAACGCCTCGATCGCATTATCGAACGCTGTCTCGCGCGTCATGCCGAACACGCGCTCAACCTGGAAAAGGAGCCGGTGCAGTGAACATCAGCATTTTCGGATTGGGCTATGTAGGCGCCGTATCGCTCGCGTGCCTCGCGCGCGACGGCCATCGCGTCATCGGCGTCGACGTCGATCGCACCAAGCTCGCGCTCATCGCAGAGGGCAAGACGCCGGTCGTGGAAGCCGGGATGGTCGAGCTCGTGCAGCAGGTGGTGGCGAGCGGCCGCGTGGCGGTGACGCAGGACACGGCGCAGGCGGTGAAGGACAGCGAGCTCTCGCTCATCTGCGTCGGCACGCCCTCGGCGCCCAACGGCAGCCAGGATCAAAGCGCATTGCTGCGCATCGCCGCCGAACTGGGCGCGGCGATGCGCGAGAAGATCGGCCCGCACGTGTTCGTGTTCCGTTCCACCGTCGTGCCCGGCACGGTGGAAGGAGTGCTGAAACCGATCCTCGAGCGCGAAAGCGGCAAGACCGAAGGCGTGGATTTCCACGTCTGCTTCCAGCCGGAATTCCTGCGCGAAGGCTCATCCATCCGCGACTACGACCGGCCGCCCTTCACCATCGTCGGCGCCAATCACGACTATCCGCGCGAAAGACTGCGCGAGCTGTACGGCCATCTGCCCTGCGAATTCATCAGCACCTCCATTCCCGCGGCGGAGACGGTCAAGTACTGCTGCAACAACTTCCACGCGCTCAAGATCACCTTCGCCAACGAATCGGCGCGGCTGTGCGAGGCGCTGGGCGTCGATCCCTTCGAGGTGATGGACCTTGTCTGCCGCGATACGCAGCTCAACATCTCCAGCGCCTATCTCAAGCCGGGCTTCGCCTTCGGCGGTTCCTGCCTGCCCAAGGATCTGCGCGCGACCGCCTATCTCGCCAAGATGCGCGACGTCGAGCTGCCCATGCTCGGCAGCATCCTCGCCTCCAACCGCGCGCATCTTGAACACGCCATCGCCAAGATCGCCGCGACCGGCAAGCGCCGCATCGGCCTTATCGGCCTGTCGTTCAAGACCGGCACCGACGATCTGCGCGAAAGCCCGCTGGTGCAGCTCGCCAAACACCTGGTCGGCGAAGGCATGCAACTGCTGGTCTACGATCCCAACGTGCACCTGTCGCGGCTCTTGGGCGCGAATCGTCGCTACATCGAGGAGCAGGTGCCGCATCTGGGCCAGCTGATGCGTCCCGATCTCGAATCGGTGGCGCGCGATTCGGAATGCCGCTGGGCCG
>QGUL01000252.1 GCA_003242425.1 Pseudomonadota bacterium
CCGCCTTCTGTCGGGAGAACCGCGGGCAAGCCCTGCTGCTCCTGCCGGAGACCTCGCGCGAACACTTCGAAGTGCTGTTCGAACGCCTGCGCACCCGCGCCGCGGAGATGCTCGGCCCGCACGTGCAACTGCTGGCGCAACTCGACGAAGAACAGATCGACGCCCTGATCGCGCGCCTTGCGCGCTAGGCTCATGCTGCTTGAAGCCTTCGATTTCCTGCGCGCGCTCGATTTCGCGGGCGTATTCACGGTGTTCTGGTTCTTCTGGCTGTTCGAGATGCCGCGCTACTGCCTGTCCACCTTCGCGGTGGCGGTGCAGGCCGCCTTCGGCCGCAAGTACCCGCGCCCCGATCCCGAAGTACCGGTGAGCGTGCTGCTCATCGGCTTCAACGAGGCAGACGGACTGCGCCGGTCGGTGATGTCCCTGCGCGAGCAGAGCCATCGCAATCTGGAAATCATCGTGGTGGACGACGGCTCCACCGACGGCATGGGCGATGTGGCGGCCGCCATGATGCGGGAAGGGCTGATCGACCAGTTCTTCCGCTGCGGCACGCGCGGCGGAAAGTGCGCGGGGCTCAACCTCGCCCTGCACTACTGCAAGCACGACATCTTCCTCGTGCTGGACGTCGACACCTCCTTCGACCGCGACGCGGTCTCGAAGCTGATCGCGCCGCTCGTCGCCGACCCGGCCGTCGGCGCGGTGAGCGGCAACCTGCAGGTGCGCAACGTCGACGAATCGCTGCTCACGCGTTTCCAGTCCATCGAGTACTACAGCAACATCACCGTCGGCCGCCAGTTCACCGACATGATGAACTGGCTGATGATCGTCTCCGGCGCCTTCGGCGCCTTCCGCAAGCAGGCGGTCGATCAGGTGGGCCGCTGGGACGTCGGCCCGGGAGACGACTCCAACATCACCGTGAAGCTGCGCCGCGCCGGCTGGCGCATCGTGTTCGTGCCGGAAGCCTGGGCGATGACAAACGTGCCGGCCACGCATGCCGCGCTGTGGCGGCAGCGCAAACGCTGGAGCCGCAGCCTCATCCGCCACCGGCTGCGCAAATGGAAGGTGGTGTTCAACCCCTTCGTCGACAACTTCAGCTTCGACGACATGCTGGCGATCCTGATGCAGCTCTGGTTCAACGTCGCGCTCACCTTCAGTTTCGCGATCTACATCGTCTGGGCGCTGGTGAACTACGGCCGCTTCGCCGTGGTGGTGATGTTCGCGCTCTATCTGATGAACCTGTTCTTCAAGTGCTGGGAGTTCCTCGTCGCGTGGATCTTCCACGGCCGTCCGGGCATGTGGCGACTGCTGCCCTACCTGCCGGCGCAGACCTTCTATGTCGGCTACTACATGCGTCTGAACCGGCTCATCGCCTACATCAGCGAACTCGTGCTGCGCCGCTCCTACCAGGACGACTACTACCCGATGAAGGTGCACAACGCGCAGGATCAGTTCTAAGAGGAGGCCGCGATGAAGTACATCCGCAAACCGCAGCGTGTGGATGCCCTGCGTACCGAGCCGCGCGTGCGCAAGCGCGGACGGCTCGGCAAGTACGTCTACATCGTGCTGCTGCTCGGCGTGGTGGCGTGGATGGTGGATCTCACCGCGGGCAAGCTCTTCTACCTCAAGGCGGAAGGCATGGTGACGCGCGAAGCCGCCGCTATCGCGTCCGAATACACCGCGCGCATCGTGTCGCTGGAAGTCGGCGAAGGCTCGCCGGTCGAGCGCGGCGCGACGGTGGTACGCGTGTCTTCACAGGAAATGGCCGAATCGCTGGCGCGCATGACCACCGAACTGGTGCGCTACCAGGTCCAGTTGAGCGAGCTGCAGCTGCGCAAGGGACGCATCGAGGCGATGCTGCCCGACGCGCGCCGCCGCGCCAAGGTGTCCGAGGAGGAGTGGCGCCGGGTGGAGCAGTTCAAGGAAGCGGGCATGATCACCATCATGCAGCGCGCCCGCGTCGTGCACGACGCCTACGACAGCGTCGCCGATCTGCGGCAGCTGGAACTGGAAGCGAAGCTGATCGCCGCGCAGATGCCGGAACTGGAACGCAGCGTGAAGCGCGTCCAGGCGAGCATCGATCAGTTACGCGCGGTGTACGGCGACGGCGCGCTCGTCTCGCCCGTGGACGGCACGGCCTCGGAAGTGCGCGTGGAACCGGGTGCCGTGGTGCGCCCGGGCGAACCGATCCTGCGCATCTATCACGGCGAGAGCTTCGTGCTCGCCTACGTGCCCACCGGCACACTCTACAGCGTCAAACCGGGCGACCGCGTGCACATCCGCACCGGGTTCCATGTGCTCACCGGCTATGTGGAGACGCTGCTGCCCGTGGCCTCGCAACTGCCGCAGGAATTCCAGAAAGCCTTCCAGGGCGCGCAGCGCGAACAGCTCGTGCGGGTGCGTTTCGACCCCGGCCAGGAGCTGCCGCCGCTGTTCACCACCGTCGAGGTTGCCTGGGATCTCAGCCCGGTGGCCCTGCTGCTGCGCGGACTCCGGGGATGAAACCTGCGCGCAGACGTCTGTTGCAGGGCCTCGGCGGCGCACTGTTGTGCGCCGGGCTGCCCAAAGCCGCGCCGGCCGCGCAAGACTTCGCCGCCCTGCCCAAAGCGCTCTGGGTATGGCTGAAGTCCTTGCACGAACTGGAAGGCCTCAGCCGTTTCGCCGGGCAGCACGGCTTCGAGGCCCTGATGATCCATTTCCGCAAGGACGCCCGCGCGCTGATGCTGTCCGCGCAGCCCGAGGCGCTTGCGCATCTGCGCAGCTTGCGCGAAGGCGGCATCGCGATCTACGCGCTCGCCGGCGAGCCGCAGTGGGCAATGCGCGACGCCGTGCCGGACACGGTCGAACAGCTGATCGAAATCGAGCGCCGCCACGCGCTCTTCGACGGCCTGCACTACGACGTCGAGCCGCATTCGCTGCCGGCCTGGCGCGAGCGGGGCGGCCGCGAACGGCTGATGCACGGCCTCGTCCGCCTCGCCCGACACACACGCACCGCACTGCCCAGTCACCTGAAACTGCAATTCGCCCTCAATCCCAGGCACAGCCTCGTGTCCACAGGCAGCGCGGACGCGCTCTCGGGACTTGCGCCCTACGTCGACGAAGTGGCGCTCATGGCTTATCGCGACGCGCCGCAACGGCAACTGGAAGCGGCCGCGCCCGCGGCGGAGCGCTTGCACGCGCTCGACATCCCCTGGCGCATGGGCGTGCTCAGCAATCCGCCCAGGGAGAAAGGCGTGTCCTATCACGGTCTCGCGGCAGAGGCCTTCGAGGCGCGCATGCAGGAACTGTGGGCCGGGGCGCGCCGGCTGCCGCACTGCCGCGGCCTCATCTTCGAGAACTATCACAGTCTGCGCGCATTGCTGCGCGGCCCGTCAGCCGCCTGAAACGGACCGCGCGCATCGATCTTGCACGCGGCGTTATCATGCGAGCGGCGGGGACGCGTCCCGGCCTCGCATCCCTTCCCCTCAAAAGGATGCCGATGAACCGCAGTCTCGTAATCGTTTTCCTGTTGCTGCTCGTCGCCGCGGGCGCAGGTGTCTGGTACTGGTGGCAGCGTCCCACGCCGCCTGCGACGGTGCCCGTGCCGCCGACGCCGCCTGCCGAAACCCGGGCGGAGGAGCAGCCCGCTGCGCCCGAACCCGAAATCCGCCATCCCATCGAGGAGGTCGCACCCGAACAGCCCGCGGAAGCCCCGCTGCCACCCGAGCGTGCGGACGAAACGCTCGAAGCCGCGCTCGTCGAGCTGCTCGGCCGCGACGCCGTCTCGCAATTCCTGCGCCTCACCGATCTGCCGCTGCGCTTCGTCGCGACGGTGGACAATCTCGGCCGCGCCCATGCCACGCCCAAGGCCTGGCCGGTGCAGCCCATGCC
>QGUL01000253.1 GCA_003242425.1 Pseudomonadota bacterium
GCCCCGCGCTTGCACGCCGAACGCTTCGATTCCGCCTATGCCTCGCCGCATCCTCGTCACTTCCGCACTGCCCTACGCCAACGGCGCGATCCATCTCGGCCACCTGGTCGAGTACATCCAGACCGACATCTGGGTACGCTTCCAGAAGATGCAGGGGCACGAGGTGCACTACGTCGGCGCCGACGACACCCACGGCACGCCGATCATGCTGCGCGCGGAGCAGGAAGGCATCACCCCCGAACAGCTCATCGAGCGCGTCTATCGCGAACACACGCGCGACTTCTTCGGCGGGCTGGAGGCGCTCGCCAAAGGCGAGCCGGGCGGCTTCCTGATCGGCTTCGACCACTACTACAGCACCCACAGCCCGGAAAACCGCGCCTACTGCGAGGAAATCTACCGCGCCCTGGAGGCGAAGGGGCTGATCGCGCGCCGTTCGGTGGAGCAGTTCTACGATCCGGTCAAGCAGCTTTTCCTGCCCGACCGCTACATCAAGGGCGAATGCCCCAAGTGCGGCGCCAAGGATCAGTACGGCGACAACTGCGAAGTGTGCGGGGCAAGCTACGCGCCCACCGAGCTGAAGAACGCCTACTCCACGGTGTCCGGCGCGGCGCCGGTACGCAAGACCTCCGAGCACTATTTCTTCCGGCTCTCCAGTCCCGAATGCGTCAACTTCCTGCGGCGCTGGACCCGCGAGCCGGGGCGGCTGCAGCCGGAGGCGGCGAACAAGATGCAGGAATGGCTGGGCGAGCCCGGCGAGGAGAAGCTCTCCGACTGGGACATTTCCCGCGACCCGCCCTACTTCGGCTTCCCCATCCCCGGCACCGACGGGCAGAAGTACTTCTACGTCTGGCTCGACGCGCCGGTCGGCTATTTCGGCAGCTTCGCCAACTACGCCGCCAAGCGCGGCGACATCGACGTCGACGCCTTCCTGCGCCCGGGGCAAGACACCGAGCTGGTGCACTTCATCGGCAAGGACATCGTCTACTTCCACGCCCTGTTCTGGCCCGCCATGCTGGAACACGCCGGCTACCGCACGCCGACCAAAATCTTCGCCCACGGCTTCCTGACCGTGAACGGCGAGAAGATGTCGAAGTCGCGCGGCACCTTCATCACCGCCGAGAGCTATCTCGCCCAGGGCCTCAACCCCGAATGGCTGCGCTACTACTACGCTGCCAAGCTCGGGCCGACCATGGAAGACATCGACCTCAACCTTGACGACTTCGTCGCGCGGGTGAACAGCGACCTGGTCGGCAAGTTCGTCAACATCGCCAGCCGCGCGGCCGGCTTCATCAACAAGCGCTTCGACGGCCGGCTGCTCGGCCCCGATCCGGGCAATCCGCTGCTGCCGTCCATGCAGGCCGCCGCCGCGGACATCGCCGCGCTCTACGAGGCGCGCGAATACGGCAAGGCGATGCGAGAGATCATGGCGCTGGCGGATGCCGCCAACGTCTTCGTCGACCAGAACAAGCCCTGGGAACTCGCCAAGCAGGCCGGCATGGAGACCCGGCTGCAACAGGTCTGCAGCGATGCGCTCAACGCCTTCCGGCTGCTCACGCTCTATCTCAAGCCGGTGCTGCCGCGGCTGGCAAAACAGGTCGAAGCCTTCCTCAACATCGAACCCATGCAATGGGCCGACGCGCAGCGGCTGCTGCCCGCGGGCCATCGCATCAACGCCTATCAGCACCTCATGACCCGCATCGATCCCAAACAGATCGACGCGCTCATCGCCGCCAACAAGGAGAGCCTGCAGACGCCCGAGAAACCGGCTGCGGCGAACGCCGCGGGCGCGGCGAGCGCAAAATCGGACACCATCTCCATCGACGACTTCGCCAAGGTCGACCTGCGCGTGGCGCGCATCCTCAAGGCCGAACACGTGGAAGGCGCCGACAAGCTGCTGAAGCTCACGCTCGACGTCGGCGAAGAGCGCCCGCGCACCGTGTTCGCCGGCATCAAGTCGGCCTACGACCCCGCGCGACTGGAAGGCCGCCTCACCGTCATGGTGGCGAACCTCGCGCCGCGCAAGATGAAGTTCGGCGTGTCCGAAGGCATGGTGCTGGCCGCGTCCTTCGACGGCGGGGACAAGGCCGCGCAGAAGACCGGGCTCTATCTCCTCAGCCCCGACGAGGGCGCCGAGCCCGGCATGCGGATCAAGTGATGCGCCGCGGCACGGGATACCCGCGCCCGGCGCCACAAGGTATCCTCACGGCCTTTTCGCGGCCCCCGCGCACGGACGGAACATGAACGCCCTGACTTTCATCGGCTGGTTCTACACCATCATCGGTCTGCTGGCTCTCCTCGCAGGCATCCGCATCGTCAAAGCTTTGCGCGCGCAGGGCAGGAAACCGGGGTTCCTCGACTCGGCCTTGTTCGGCGTGTGGTTCCTCGGCCTCGCCGGCGGCATGGGCGTGCTGCTGCGCAGCGAGTGGGGCCTGAGCGCACTCACCACCTTCTGCTGGCTGCTCATCGTGCTGGTCGGCGTGTCCGTGGTGCAGCGCTTCGTCGAGGCGGTCCGCATGGCGCGCGCCAACGTGCCGGTGAACTTCATCGGCGTGATGTTCGGGCTGCTGCTGGTGGCGGTCCCGTTCTGGTTCCTGTGCTACATGACGCTCTCGGTCCTCAAGGACGAGAGCACCCGTGCCGCTTTCGGTTTGAGCTGATGGCGACCCGTCTGCGCATCACCGGTCTGGTCCAGGGCGTGGGCTACCGCGAAAGCATGCGCCGCGAAGCGGAACGCCTGGGCGTGCGGGGTTGGGTGAGAAACCGTCTCGACGGCTCGGTGGAAGCCGTGGTGGACGGCGATCCGGCCGCCGTCGCGGCGATCATCGAGTGGGCGCGCCGCGGGCCGCCTGCCGCGCGCGTGGATGCGGTCGAAACCGAAAGCTGCGACGAGGTCTGCGGCCCCTTCACGCGCAGGCCGACCGTCTGATCAGCCCTCCACGGCCTGCACGACTTGCGGCGCCGGCGCGCCGCCGCGCAGCGCGTACAAATCATCTTTCGGCCGCCACAGCCACAGGTCCGGATTGGAAGCGATCTCCCGGCCGTGCTCCACGGCGCGGCGGATCAGGTGCGGTTCGAACAGCATCGGGTTGTCCTGGTCCCCTTTGGGCTGCGTCGGATCGAACCGCTCGCGCGGCGCCAGCACGTGCACCTTCACGTACTTGCGCTGCAGGGCGCGGTACTTTTGCATAACCCGCTCGATCACCTGGCGCGCGCCCGGCAGATTGGCGAGCGCCGCGCCCAGTTCCTTCACGCCGAGCGCCATGTTGTTCCATTGCAGAGCGGTCTTGATGTCCTGCAGGTAGATCTCGTCCATGAGCAGCCCGATGGAACGGCCGAGCACGTCATTCATGAGCACGCGCTTCAGGCTGCCGTCCCACTGCTCGTAATCCATCTCCTCGATGGAGGAGTCGGGAATGCGGTGGTTCTCCTGCAGCACTTCGCTGGTGAGCAGGACGTAGATCTCTTCGGCGCCGGCCTCGAAGGCGCTCGCCAGCGGCGTGATGGTGCGCATGCCGCCGTCCACCAGCACGTCGGCCTCGTCCTTCACTTCGACCGGCGGGAACACCGGCGGCAGCGACATGGAAGCCACCAGCTTGTCCATGAAATGCGGGTCGTCCGGACCGTAGGAGGCGTAACGGCCGGTCACCAGCGACACCGCGCCGACCTCGAAGTCGCGCCCCGAGCGCCGCAGCCGCTCCAGGCTCACGTACTTGCGCATCAGCGCATGCACCGGCTCGATGGTGTAGAGGCTGTCGGCCCAGAACAGCGTGGCGAGCTTGCCGAACAGGCGTTTGCGGAACACGCTCTGCGGTCCGCGGATGTCGTGCAGCCAGAGCTGTTCGAGCTGTTTGAGCTGCGCCCGCAGG
>QGUL01000254.1 GCA_003242425.1 Pseudomonadota bacterium
GTGTATTACCTCATCGAGCGTCAGGGCGTCAGCGCGGCCGCGCCGACGGGCGACGCCTCGAACCAGACGATCAGCGTGCCGCAGTGGCTGATCCTGCAGTGGTAGAGCAGTTCTGCGTGCGCAGCCGCGGGCCGGCCCGCTGAGCGCCCGTTCCCGGGCGCTGCCGCCGGCGATCGCCGACGCCTTCATGCTTCAGTCATGTCCGTATTCACCAAAGTCACCGAATCCGAGCTCAGCGAGTGGCTGCGAAGCTACGATGTGGGCGCGTTGTCCGAGCTGAAGGGCATCGCCGCCGGCATCGAGAACACCAACTACTTCGTCACCACCACCGCGGGACGCTATGTGCTGACGCTGTTCGAGCGCCTGCCCGAGCGCGATCTGCCGTTCTATCTCGATCTCATGGCGCATCTGGCCAAGCGCGGCATTCCCTGTCCGCTGCCCATCCCGAATCGCGCCGGCGCGCTGATGACGCCTTTCAAGGGCAAGCCCGCCGCCCTGGTCACGCGTTTGCCGGGCGCGACCATCACCGATCCCGCGCCCGAGCACTGCGCCCAGGTCGGCCGCGTGCTGGCGGACATGCATCTGGCCGGCGCGAGCTTCCCCGGCAAGCTGGAGAATCCGCGCGGCCCCAAATGGTGGAACGCCACGGCGCCGCAGGTCATGCCTTTCCTCGACGAGGCGCAGCAGCGCCTGCTGCGCGACGAGCTGGCTTTCCAGTCCGCGCACCGCTGTGCACCGCTGCCGCGCGGGCCGATTCACGCCGATCTGTTCCGCGACAACGTGCTGTTCGACGGCGACCGTCTGGGCGGCGTGGTGGATTTCTATTTCGCCGGGGTGGATGCCTGGCTGTTCGACGTCGCGGTCACTTTGAACGACTGGTGCGTGGACGGCTCGGGCGAGATCGATCCCGTGCGCGCACGCGCCTTTGTGTGCGCCTTCCCCGCCCGCCGGCCGCTGCTGGACGAGGAGCATGAAGCCTGGCCGGCCATGCTGCGCGCAGCGGCCTTGCGCTTCTGGGTGTCGCGGCTGTACGACTTTCATCTGCCGCGCCCGGGCGAGCTTGTGCACGCACACGATCCCGAGCATTTCCGGCGGGTGCTGGAGCGGCGCATCGCCGCGGCCGACCGCCTGCCCTGGGTCGCCTGAGCCTCTTGTCCCATGCAGACCCTGAAAGCGACTCAAGGACTGGAATGGATCCGCGGCGGCTGGCGCATCTTCGGCCGCGGCCCCATGACCTGGATCTTCGCCGTGATCGCCTACTGGCTGATCATGGCGCTCGCCGGCCTCATTCCTTTCCTCGGTCCGCTGCTCGCGACCCTGTTCATTCCGGCTTTCGCGGTGAGCTTCATGAACATCAGCCGCGAGCTGGAACAGGGCCGCCAGGTCGATCCGAGCCTGATCTTTTCCGGCTTCCGGCGCAATCTGCCCGTGCTGGTGCAGCTGGGCGGCATCTATCTGGTCTCGACGCTCCTTATCCTCATGCTGACGCAGTTCGCCGACGGCGGCATGCTGATGAAGTGGATGCTGTTCAACGAAGCGCCGGCCGAGGAGGAGGTGGACCAGTCGGGCCTCGGCGGCGCCGTGCTGATCGCCCTGGCGCTTTATCTCCCGGTTCTGATGGCCTTCTGGTTCGCGCCGGTGCTGGTCGCCTGGCAGGACATGGGCGCGGTCAAGGCGCTGTTCTACAGTTTCTTCGCCTGCCTGCGGAACTGGCGGCCCTTCCTCGCCTACGGCTTCGCCTGGTTCTTCCTGGGGGGGCTGCTGCCCGGCACGCTCGGCACCGGGTTCGCGGTGGCGATCTCCGGCGGCGAGCCCAACCCCGCCGTGAGCCAGACGCTGCTGTTCGGTTTCCTGCTCCTGCTCGTGCCCACGCTGTTCGCGAGCTTCTACGTCAGCTACCGCGACATCTTCGCCGCGCCCGCGCCGCAGCCCCAAGGGCCCGAAGCGCAGGCCTGATAGTGAAAGAAGTCTCGTCGCGACGCCGCTCGGCACGCCTCGCCGGGCCGCAAGGCTTCATGCCAACGGCATAATCCGTGCATCCTTGCAGGAGATGCGATGGCTGAACAGGATTGCGAACTGTGCCGCAGCGACGGCGGCGAACTGCTCTGGCGCGACGGCTTCCTGCGCGTGGTGCTGGCAGGCGAGGCGGATTACCCGGGCTTTTGCCGCGTGGTGCTGAACCGCCACGTCAAGGAAATGACCGATCTGCCGCCCGCGGAACGCGCCCGGCTGATGGAGGCCGTCTATGCCGTGGAACGGGCGCTGCGCGAGTGCCTGGCGCCCGACAAGATCAATCTCGCCAGCTTGGGCAACGTGGTCCCGCATCTGCACTGGCACGTCGTGCCGCGCTTCCGCGACGACCGGCATTTTCCCGCGCCGATCTGGGCCGCGCCCGTTAATGCGCAGGCCAGGCCGCGCGCGGTGGACGTGCAGGCGCTCGCCGCGCGGATCGCCGACCTGCTGGGCGCCTGAACGGAGGTGCGCGATGCTGTCGACCGAAAGTCAGCCGATCACCGACGTCAAAGCCTGCGAGGCGTGGCTCGCTAACGCCTCGCTCGCCGACCCGCGCCGCGCCTGCCACGAACTCACCATGCTGCTGGAGTCGCTGGAGGAGCTGCCGCCGCGCGACAGCGACTACCTTGAAATCCTCGAGCGGCTGCGCGAACCCATCGCCGTGGCGCAGCACGAACACACCAAACGCTTCGCCACCCGCCCGCTGCCGCTCAAGGATTACGAGCAGGCGGCCTTCCATCAGGTCGTGGATCTGCTCACCACCTTCGGGCGCGGCTACCGGCGGCTGCTGGAAAGCATGATCGACGAGCGTCCCGCGCATCTGCGCCCCGCGCTCCAGGGCAAGGAAGCGCTGCTCGCCCAGCGCGCGCTCGACTGCGTGGTCGATCTGATGCTCGTGCACTACCGCTGCCGGCGGGAGATCGATGGCGAGCTGTGGCGCGACCTGCATCAGCTCTATCGCATCGCCGAAGGTCTCGGCGTGGAAAAGGCCGAAGTGCCGACCGGCCGCCGCAAGGTGTCCAGCGCCGTCGAGGTCTACAACCGCGCTCTGCTGCTGGCGCTCGCCAACCCCTACGCCCTGACGGCGCGCGAACTGGGCTGGCTGCGGCGCTGGTCGGCGATGTGGGGCTACAAGGTCGAGCTGCAGCGCGAGGCCGAAGCGTTCGAGGGCTATGCCGTGGACACTGCCGGCAACGAAGGTCCGCAGTGGCGTTCGAATGCCGAAGCCGGCCCCGCGGTGCGTTTCCTGTCGACGGCGGCGCTGCGCCGCAGCGTGGGCAGCCGCATCAAGAAGCTCGAGGCCGGCGCCGATCCGCAGGAGCTCGATCTCGGCAAGGACTGCGTGCAGCCGGAGTGCGGACGCCTGTTGCGCACCCTGTTGCGCGCCTGGACCGAACGGCCGGCCCCGCGCCAGTTCGCCCGCAGGCTGGCGCCGGAAAGGACCGAAGTGGTGAGCGGGCTGGCCGCGATTCACACCGCAGTGGGCGGCAAGGTGCTGAAGAGCCAGGCACGCCACTGGGATTACACCCGCCGCGACGCCGAGCAGCTCTTCATCTACCAGGGCGTGGGCGGCTCGGGCGGCGAGGCCGCGCCCGCCTTCACCGCCGAGAAATGGGAAACCCTGGACGAGAGCGCCATCGGCTTTCGGCTGCGCCGCAAGGGGCCAGGCGAGCGCCTCTACCATCAACAACTGCTCGCGCTGAAGCCGGCCGGCGCCAAGGTCTTCATGCTCTGCGAAGTGCGCTGGCTGGTGGTGGGTTTCGCCGAATCGCTCCCATCGGGGGCCCGGCCCCTCCGGGTCCGGCCGCGGCCGCCGCCGGGCGGCCCCGCAGCCCGCCCGCGGG
>QGUL01000255.1 GCA_003242425.1 Pseudomonadota bacterium
GATGATGCCGTCCACCGCCCAATCGATGAGCTGCGCCATCACCTCCGGCGTATTGACGGTCCACGGAATCACCGCCAGGCCCAGGTCGTGCGCCTCGGCCACGGCCGCGAGATCGATGTCCTCGAAGCGCGGCGACCAGATGCGCCCGCCGGCGGCCTTCACCATTTTGGGCACCGAATGGAAATCGTAGAAATGCAGGCCGTTGGTCCAGGGCGAGGGCCGGTCGCGGTGCGGCCGGACGGTGTCGAACTCCAGCGCCTGGCTGCTGAGATAAGAGGTGGCGATGTCCGGCGCTTCGCGCTGCACGACCGCGAGCGTGCGCCAGTCGAAGGACTGGACGGTGGTGCGCGCGCTCATGCCCGCAGCGCGGATTTCGGCGATCAGCGCGCGGGCGAAGGCCTCGGGGCCAACGGTGAGATCGGGCCGGGTGGGATCGATCTTGGTCTCGATGTTGAAGCGCACGTGGCCGGCCTTGGACGCGACGACGAGCTCGAAGACTTCGGCCAGCCGCGGAATGCGCACGCCGTCCATGGCGTATTGGTGGGGGAAGCGTGCGGCGTAGGCGCTGCCGGGACGGATCGCGCCGACGTCATAAGCGGCCAGCTCCGCGTAGCGCAGACTGCGGATCGCCGGGCCGCGCCTGTCGAGCCAGCGGCCGTTCCGGCGCGTGATGTCCGGGTTGAGCGCGAGGTCGTGGTGGACCACCACTACGTCGTCGGCGGTGATGCCGCAGTCCAGTTCCAGCGTGCCGACGCCGATCTCCAATGCGCGGGCGAAGCCGGGCAGGGTGTTCTCCGGCATCAGGCCGCGTGCGCCGCGGTGGCCTTGCAGGTCGAAGTCGGCGGGTCGCATGGATCGCATTGTGTACGAATGCGCGCGGATCTGTCAGGCCGCGCAGCGCACTTCGTCCCGCCGCGCAGCGTGCGAGGCTTGGACGGGGCACGGGGAAGCTTCATACTTGGACCGGATGCCGACAGAAAAATAACAGGCACGGCAACGAGGAGGTGGATGTGGAACGTATCTGGCTGCCTAGCTACCCCGCAGGCATTCCTGCGGACATCGATTACCGGCAATACCGTTCCGTAGGCGAGCTGTTCGACGAAGGGGTGGCGAAATACGCCTCCCGCACCGCCTACCACCACATGGGGCGCGACCTGAGCTTCGCCGAGCTCGACCGCGCCGCGCGTGCCTTCGGCGCCTGGCTGCAGGCGCGCGGCCTGTCCAAGGGCGCGCGCGTCGCGCTGATGATGCCCAACGTGCTGCAGTACCCGATCGGCATCTTCGGCGCGCTGCGCGCGGGCTATGTGGTGGTGAACACCAACCCGCTCTATACCCCGCGCGAGCTGGAATATCAGTTGATCGACAGCGGCGCCGAAGCCATCGTCATCCTCGAGAACTTCGCCCATACCCTGGCGCAGGTCATCCACCGCACGCCGGTCAGGCACGTGGTGATCGCCAGCATGGGCGATATGCTGGGCCTGAAGGGGCCGCTCGTGAACCTGGTGGTGCGGCGCGTGAAGAAAATGGTGCCGCCCTATGAACTGCCGGGCGCGGTGCGCTGGAACGACATGCTGCGCGAAGGCGAGCGCATGACGCTGGCGCCGGTGGAGGTGGGCCCCGAGGACATCGCCTTCCTGCAATACACCGGCGGGACCACGGGCGTAGCCAAGGGCGCGATGCTGCTGCACCGGAACATCATCGCCAACGTCCTGCAGGCCGAAGCCTGGGTGCGGCCGTTCATGTCCCCCGACCGGAGCGAGATCGTCATCACGGCGCTGCCGCTCTATCACATCTTCTCGCTCACGGTGAACTGCCTGCTGTTCTTCAAGGCGGGCGGCTGCGGCGTGCTGATCACCAACCCGCGCGACATCCCGGCGCTGGTGAAGGAGATGGGGCGCCACCGCTTCACGGTGTTCGGCGGCGTCAACACGCTGTTCAACGCCCTGCTGCACAACCCCGATTTCGCCAAGCTCGATTTCTCCGCGCTGCGCATCTCGCTCGGCGGCGGCATGGCGGTGCAGAAACAGGTCGCGGAGAAATGGAAGGAGGTGACCGGCTGCACCCTGGTGGAAGCCTACGGCCTCACCGAGACCTCGCCGGGCGTCACGGTCAACCCGCTCGACATCCCGCAATGGAACGGCACCATCGGCGTGCCGCTGCCCTCCACCGATGTGGAGATCCGCGACGACGAGGGCAGGCCGGTGCCGCTCGGCCAGGCCGGCGAGATCTGCATCCGCGGCCCGCAGGTGATGGCCGGCTACTGGAACAAGCCGGAAGAGACGGCGAAGGTGATGCATCCCGACGGCTTCTTCGCCTCGGGCGACATCGGCATCATGGACGAGCGCGGCTTCGTGCACATCGTCGACCGCAAGAAGGACATGATCGTCGTCTCGGGCTTCAAGGTCTTCCCCAACGAGGTGGAAGCCGAATGCGCGCAGCATCCGGGCGTGCTGGAGTGCGCGGCGGTGGGCGTGCCGGACGAGCACTCCGGCGAAGTGGTGAAGCTCTACGTGGTGCGCAAGGACCCGAAGCTCACCGAAGAGGCGCTCAAGAACTATCTGCACGACGTGCTGACCGGCTACAAGCGGCCGCATTACATCGAGTTCCGCGACCAGCTTCCGAAGACCAACGTCGGCAAGATCCTGCGCCGCGCCTTGCGCGAAGAAGCCCTGCGGGCTGCGGCGCCGGCGCGCGAAAACGCCTAGGCGCCGATCGCGCTGATCACGCCGCGCGCGGCGGCGTTGCGCAGCGCCAGGGCCGGCAGGAAGTCCGGCCGCGCCTTGTGCGCGCGTTCGAACGCGGCGCCGAGCGTCTGGCCGTTCGCGAGCGCTTCCAGGAACGCGTACTCGCCTTCGTCGATGACAGACACGATCACCTTCGTCTGCGGCCGGTGGACGAGCATGAAGGTCTGCATGCCGTCCGTTTCCATCTTCACTTCGCCCGTGTCGTCTTCCGGCCGGTAGCGCGCCCACATGTCCGAAATCCCGTAGTCCGTATGCAGCAGGCCGCAGGACGGATGCAGTTCGAGGCGCGTGCGTTCGAAGTCCTGGGCGGGAATGGCGTGCAACGCCGCGGCGTCGAGCACCGGCGCCTGTGCGGCTCGGCGCGCCCGGTACACGAGCCATTCCAGCCGCGCCAGGTCGGCGAGGAAGGGCAAGTCCTCCGATTGCATGATCTCGAGCAGATCGGGGAAGGCCTCGCCGTAAGGGGCGGCGTCGTCCAGGGGATGCATGCTCCGGTAGAGCTGGACGTAATCGGCGATGCGGCGGCCCGCGATGCGGAAAGCGACGGGGAATACCGCCCGCAGCGCGTCGAAGGCGGCCTGGGCGGGGTGTGAACCGAAAGTCAAAGCAATCCTCGTACGTTGGAGCGCGGCCTCAAAGGCTGCGGCCGCGGTGGTGTAGCCGTGGATCGGCACGTTAACATGTCCGGCTCGCCTTTGCGCAGCTCCATTCCGTTTTTTCGCGATGCCTCACGATGTCGGTTCCGATTCCCGCCTGGTGTTCCATCTCCCCGCGCTCAAGCGCGATGCGCAGGGACGCCGGCGCGTCAGTTATCGCGCGGTGTTCGCGCTCGCCGCGCCGCTGCTGCTCAACACCGCCGTTCAGGCGATCCTGTCGCTGACGGACACCTGGTTCATCGGCCGCATTTCCACCAGCGCCACGGCCGCCATGGGCGCGACCTATTTCCTGGTGCTGGTGTTCGTGCTGCTGTTCGGCGGCATCGGCATGGCGGTGCAGACCCAGGTCGCGCAGGCCTACGGCGGACGCCCGCGCGTGCGCGCGGCCAAAGCCGTGTTGAACCGCATGTGGGCGTCGGGGGTCACCCATTCGCCCTTTT
>QGUL01000256.1 GCA_003242425.1 Pseudomonadota bacterium
TGATGCGCGCGGCCGGATCGGGCACCGCAAAGGCGTACTCACCGGGAATGGGCTGCCCGTCGGCGAAGCTCGTGCTGCTCAGTCGCATGTTTTTCCTCCTTGTCAGTTCAGGCGTGCGGACGCGGCCTTCAGTTCCACCAGCTTCTCGTGGATCTCGGCCGCGTCGGCGGCGTCCGGGCGGCGGCGCAGATAGTTCTGCAGATCGCCTTGTGCCGCGCGGAAGCAATCGAGCCGAGCATAAATCAAACCGCGGTCGCGCAGTTCCTCGGCCGACTCCGGCACTACCAGCAGCATGCGCTGCATGACCCGGAGCGCCTTGTCGTACTCGCCGCGTTCCAGATAGATGTGCTTCAGGTTGCGCAGCAGCCGCGCGACGATGTCGCGCGAAGTCGCGGGAGACAGGAAATGCTCGAGATTCACCGCCGCGTCCTCGCGCTCCTGCATCGCGCGGCGCAGCCGCGCGCGCAGGCTCGGCTCGGACTGCGGCTGGCCGCCGGCATAGGGATCGAGGATGAGGTTGCCGCGGTTGAGCTTGAGCATCACCAGGAAATGCCCGGGAAAGGACAGCCCGTAGAGGCGCAATCCGAGCTGGCGGCCGATTTCGATGTAGAGAATCGACAGCGTGATGGGGATGCCGACCCGGCGCTCCATCACTTCGTTGAGG
This sequence comes from Pseudomonadota bacterium, assembly GCA_003242425.1. Taxonomy (GTDB): domain Bacteria; phylum Pseudomonadota; class Gammaproteobacteria; order Burkholderiales; family SG8-39; genus ZC4RG42. The sequence goes on from QGUL01000256.1 coordinate 665, forward strand.
TAGCTGTTGCGCGGATCGTAGTAATCCTCGCTGTTGCCTCTGAAGCCCAGTTCCTCGAACAGGTAGTGATTGAGCGCCACGACCTTCTGCTCGGCGAAGGCGTCGGCCGGGATGCGGGTGCGCACCACGTCGGCCATGGCCTGCAGACGCGCCATCCATTGTTCCGGATCGAGCTCCGGATACTCGTCCTGCGCGATCAGGAAACCCGCCCGGGCGAGGCTGAAATGATCGCGCGTCAGCAGTTCGGCGAAGGATTCGAGACTGGCCGTCACTCGTCTAGTCGGAACACAGGCGCCGCATCCGGCACCGTTACACATCGCTGCCGGCGCTCAGCCGGCGCGTCGGATGAAATCGCGCGGCCGGAAACCCAGGGCCGCCAGGACCGCAAAATAAACGCTGGCGCCGAGGATGACCAGTGCGCCCAGCATCGCCACGCGGTGCAGCCCCGGCGCGGCCACCCACCAGCTCTCCGGGCGGTCCGCCCACCACAGCACGCCCGCCATGGCGGCGATCGCAGCCGCGATCTTCAGCGCGAACTTCGACCACCCGGGCTGAGGATGATAGATGTCATGCTGGCGCAGTTTGCGATAGAGCAAAGCCGCGTTCAGGCAGGCTCCCAAACCGATAGCAAGCGCCAGACCGGCGTGGGCGAGCGGCACGATGAACAGCAGGTTCATCACCTGTGTCGCGATCAACGTGACGACCGCGATGCGCACCGGCGTGCGGATGTTCTGCCGGGCGTAGAAGCCGGGCGCCAGCACTTTCACCAGGATCAGCCCCAGCAGTCCGACGCTGTAGGCGATCAGGGCCTGGCGCGTCAGCGCCAGATCGGTGGCGTCGAAGCGGCCGTAATGGAACAGGGTCGCGAGCAGCGGCACGGCCAGCACCGCCAGCGCCACCGCGGCCGGCAGCGCCAGCATCAGCGTGAGCCGCAAGCCCCAGTCAAGCAGGCTGGAATATTCCTCCCGGCGTTCGTCGGCATGCGCCCTGGAAAGACTGGGCAGCAAAATGGTCCCCAGCGCGACGCCCAACAATCCGGTCGGAAACTCCATCAGCCGGTCGGCGTAGTACAGCCACGACACGCTGCCCGTCTGCAGGAAGGAAGCGAAGATGGTATTAAGCAGGAGGCTGATCTGCGCCACCGACACGCCCAGCAGCGCCGGTCCCATCAACACCAGGATGCGCTTCAGGCCCGGGTCGTTCAGTTGCAGCCGCGGCCGCGGCAACATGCCGATGCGCCACAGCGCCGGCACCTGGAAAAGCAGTTGCAGCACGCCCCCCGCGAACACCGCCCAGGCCAGCACCAGCACGGGCGGCTCGAAATAGGGGCTCAGGAACAGCGCACCGACGATAAAGGAAATGTTCAGCAGCGTCGGGGTGAAGGCGGGAATGGCGAAGCGGCTCCAGGTGTTCAGCACCCCGCCCGCGAGCGCCACGAGCGAAATGAACAGGATGTACGGGAAGGTGATGCGCAGCATGGTCACCGTGAGCCCGAACTTCTCGGGTTCGTCCGTGAACCCGGGCGCGCTGATGTAGACGATCAGCCCGGCGCCGGCGATGCCGAGCGCCGTCACCAGGATGAGCGCCAGGGCGAGCGTGGTGGCGACCCGGTCCACCAGGAGCTTGGTCGGTGCTTCGCCGTGGCGCTGCTTGTATTCGGCCAGCACGGGCACGAAAGCCTGCGAGAAGGCGCCTTCGGCGAACAGCCGCCGCAGCAGGTTGGGAATGCGGAAGGCGACGAAGAAGGCGTCGGTCGCGAGCCCCGCCCCGAACACGCGGGCGATGATGGCGTCCCGGACGAAACCGAGTACCCGCGACACGAGGGTCATGCCGCTCACGGTCGCGAGCGCTTTGAGCAGATTCATATTGCGGTCAGGGGCCGCGACGAGGTTCCGGATGAAGTGCGGCGATTATACGGGGCGGCCGCCTGCGGAGCCGGCCGACCGAACTTGCACCTAGGGCTTGCGGCGGCTAGAATGGCGGGCTTTGCTGAACCGGTTCTGTTCTCATGGCCAACACCGCACAAGCGCGCAAGCGGGCGCGCCAATCCGAGAAGCGGCGTCAACACAACGCCTCGCTGCGCTCTCAATTCCGCACCGCTATCAAGAAGGTGAAAAAAGCGATCGCGGCCGGCGACAAAGCCGCGGCTCAGCTCATTTACCGTGAGGCGACGAGCATCATCGACCGTATTGCGGACAAGAAAATCGTCCACAAGAACAAGGCTGCCCGTCACAAGAGCCGCCTCGCCGCCCAGATCAAGGCAATGGCCGCCTGAAAAAGCGGTCGCGCCATCCAGGAAACGGCCTGCTTCCGCAGGCCGTTTTCGTTTTGCGCCAAACGCTTAGGCCGCCTCATCGCGCATGGATGCGCGGTCGAAGGCGCGGCCCGGCCGCACCTGGAGCTCGTTGTCGCGGGCGAAGCGCCGCACGAAGCGGTACGCCCGGGCGTCGATTTCGGCCAGTCGGCCGTCCACGACCACGCTCTTGATCCCGCACGAGACGATCGGCCGCACATAGGGCGAATGCGGCGCGCCCGGCTCGCCGCCGAAGGGCGCGAGCACCCGGCACAGCCGTTCGGCCCAGTCGTCGGGCCGGAAGGGTTTGCCCTCGAGCGTGACCCCGATAATGACGAATTCGTCGGTATCGATCAGCATCTGTCTACGCAGCCCGACACGCGCAAGGCGGCCGGCAGTGAAAAACGTCTCAATTATGAAGCAGTTGCGTTGAACTCGGCCCCTTTGCTGTGTTTACATCGGGACTCGGTCGTTCGGTGAGGATAGAGCCGATGTCCAGCGCCACCATCAAGTATCGTTTTCGCATCCGCACCCGCCAAGGGCTGCTGGTGGACAAGCTCGCCATTCATGGGCGCGACCAGGCCGACGCCGAACGCAAGCTTCGGCAGATGTACCCGCATTGCGAGATCCTCGAATGCTCGCTGCGGTCGACGCACACGGTGCCGCGCATGCTGGCGCTGCGTACCGAGCCGAGCATTCTGCCCCCCCGGTAAGCCCCTTCAAAGGGCCGCGCAGGCGCGGCTTCCGTCCCTTGCACGCATGTCGTGGGCGCGCGCCCCTGTGTTTGGATGGGCCACCCTGGGGGGGCGGGCGCCCAAGCCCAGGGAAGCCCGGCGGCCAGGCCCCCCATTTGTTTTTCACCTGTCCCGGTTACAA
>QGUL01000257.1 GCA_003242425.1 Pseudomonadota bacterium
GGCCCAGGAGGCGCTCGACACGCTCAACCGGGCCATCGAGGGCGGCACGCTCGGCAGCAGCCAGCTGCCGAGCGTGCCGCCCTCGATGGCCCGGTTGAGCGTGTCGAGCGCCTCCTGGGCCTGGCCGTTGGCGTACAGCACCGCCGCCTCTTCGATGAGCGTGGGAACCTCCTGCGTGCCGCTTTCCATTTCGATGAGCAGCACGGAGTTCGGCCCGTCGCTGTCGGGACCGGCAGGCACGGACGGGGCGATGCCCTCCTCGGCTGCCGCAGGGGCCGAAACGGGCGCCGGCGCCGACGGTGCGGAAGCAGGAGCGGCCGCACCCGGCAGCGCGCCGAAATCCAGAGGCGGCAGGGAAGGCGCGGGCGCCTTCTTGTCCTCGACGACCGGAGAAGGCGCGGAGGGCACACTCGCCGGCGCGCTGGCGGCCGGCTCCGCGGCCGGTACGTCCGCCATCAGGGTACTGGGCGGGGTGTAATTGGTGAAATCGAGCGAAAGTTCGTCGTCCTCGGCCGCCGGGGCAGGCGTCGGCGCGGGCTTGCGCGCCTCCGGTTTGCGGACCGCCGAGGTCTTGGCAGGCTTTGCTGGCGCTTTTTTGAAGAGCGAAAAAGCCACGACGTTTAAAGTATTTAAAGGCTAGCTATCCGGTTTATCCGATGTTCTTCTACCACACGACGTGACCCTCGCCAAACGCGAACTGCTCTGCAGCGTCCGATATTGCCGCTCTCAGCAAACATCGGGCCTGAAGGCCCCGGCAGTCGGCGAACGGCGCGCCGGCCGTCACGAGCGGTCGCCCAAACAAAACGGCCGCCCGCAGGCGGCCGTCGCAATCGGGGCGGGGACCTCGGTCAGTCGCCGTACAGCTTCTGCTTCAACTCACGGCGCTGCTGGGCCTCCACGGACAAGGTTGCGGTCGGGCGGGCGAGCAGGCGCGGAATGCCGATCGGCTCCCCGGTTTCCTCGCAATAGCCGTATTCGCCCGACTCGATGCGCTGCAGGGACTCGTCGATCTTCTTCATGAGCTTGCGCTCGCGGTCCCGGGTGCGCAGCTCCAGCGCATGCTCCTCCTCGATGGTCGCCCGGTCGGCAGGATCGGGCACCACGTCGTTTTCGCGCAGGTGCTCCGAAGTCGCACCGGCGTTCTCGAGCAACTGCCGCTTCATCGCCAGGAGCCGTTCCTTGAAGAACGCCAGCTGGGCGGCGTTCATGTACTCCGACTCGGGCATTTTCAGCAGCTCCTCCTCCGTAAGAATCCGCTGCTCGCCGCCAGAGGATTGCGAAGCCTTTTTCATTGCGGTTTGACGAGCCATAGCCTTCTGTCCTCGAAAAAACCTGCGGGTCCACAAAGTCGCGGCCGCACGGCCATACCGTGGTTACCGGCAGGAATACTACCCCATATGGGCCCAGGCGCTGTCCGTCAAGGCCGCAGACGCTACGGTACGGGACCCATATAGCGCGGATCGTGCCTGCTCACCGCTGGAAGCGGCGGGGCATTGTAGGCTGCACCCTCCCGCCAAGCAACCTCGCCGGCTCAGCGCTTCGGTTTGCGCGCGCGCGGATGCGCCTGATCGTAGATCCTGGCCAGATGCTGGAAATCCAGATGGGTATAGACCTGGGTGGTCGAAATGCTGGCGTGGCCCAGCATTTCCTGCACTGCGCGCAGATCGCCGGAGGACTGCAACACGTGCGAGGCGAAGGAGTGGCGCAGCATGTGCGGATGGACGTGGGCCAGCCCCTGCTTGAGCGCCCAGCGCTTCAGCCGCTCGCGCACTACGCCGGGCGAGATGCGCGCGCCTCGCGCGCCGACGAACAGGGCCGTCTCCTCGGGGGCCGCGAGCGCCGGACGGTCGCCCAGCCAGGCCTGGATCGCCTCCAGCGCCAGGCGCCCCACCGGCACCGCCCGGGTCTTGCCGCCCTTGCCCAGCACAACGAGCTCGCCGCTGCGCAACATCGCTTCGCCGTCGCTCAAGTCGAGCGAGACCAGTTCGGCCAGCCGCAGGCCGGAGGAATAGAAGAGTTCGAACATCGCCTTGTCGCGCCGTTCGAACTCGCCCGCCGCTTCGGCGTCCAGCAGCCGGCGCGCTTCGTCGGGCGAGAGCGCCTTGGGCAGCGCCTTGGGCGCCTTGGGCGCGCGGATGCCGGCGCAAGGATCGACGGTGAAACCGTGATGCCGTGCGAGCCAGCGGTAGAGGCCGCGCCAGGCCGAGAGCATGTGGGCGATGGTGCGGCCCTGCAGGCCGCGCGCGTGCAGTTGCGCCACCATGCGGCGGATGTGATGCGGCTCCAGCCGCTCCAGCGGCGTCTGGCCGGCGAGCCGCAGCAATTCCTCCAGGCCGCGGCGATAACCCCGCCGGGTGGCCGGGCTGAGCCGGCGCTGGGTGGCGAGGTGGTCCAGATACGCTTCGATCAGCGCGGTACGCGGATCGGGCGCGGTCCGCTCCATCTCACATGGCGCGCAACAGCGCGGCGCTGACGAGGTCGCCGATGCGTTCGAGGTAGAGCGTGCCCATGCCGGCATAGAAACGGGCAGGGTCCTCGCTGCCCAGCGCGAGCAGGCCGAAAGCCGCCTTGCCCTCGCGCAACGGAATGAACGCCACCGAACGCACCGCGGAAGCGGCCTCGCCGAACCAGCCTACCGCCTCGAAATTGTCGTTGGCGCCGCAGAACGGTCGCGGCAGCTTTTCGGCGTATTGGCGCAGTTCGGCGCTCACCGGCGCGAAAGCCTCCGATGCCCCTTCGCCGCGCCACAGGCGCGCCGCCACATGGGGCACGCCGAAATCATCGCGGATCGAGGCGCACAGCCGCCCGAGCAGTTCCTCGAGCGCGCCGCCGGCCATCAGCTTCACGGCCAAACGGTGCACGCGTTCGCTGATGTCGTCGTTTTCCTCGCCGAACCGGATCAGCTCGGCGAGCTTGTTCTCCAGCGCCTGGTTCTTTTCCCGCAGCGCCAGCACCTGCCGCTCCGACAGGGGAATGACGCCGCCGCCCCGCGGGTGCGGCACCTGGATCTGGGTCAGCAGCTGCGCGTGCTGAACGAAGAACTCGGGATGCTGTTCCAGGTAGCGGGCGACGTCCTCGGCGCACAGCGCATCAGTTTCCGACAATGATCTCTCCCTCGAATACCGTTTCTGCCGGTCCGGTCATGTACACGGACGCGGCCGGATTGTCGACGCCCGCCCAGCGGATCGTCAATTCGCCGCCGCGGGTGCGGACCGTGACCGGCGAATCCAGCAGGCCGCGGCGGATGCCCGTCACCGCCGCCGCGCACGCCCCGGTACCACAGGCGAGCGTCTCGCCCGCGCCCCGTTCGTAGACCCGCAGCCGGATGGTGTGCCGGTCCACCACCTGCATGAAGCCCGCGTTGACCCGCTGGGGAAAGCGGGGATGCGACTCGATTTTCGGACCCTGTTCGGCCACAGGCGCCGCGTCCACGTCCGCCACCACCTGCACGGCGTGGGGATTGCCCATGGAGAGTGCGGTGATCTCGACCTGCGCCTCGCCCAGATCCAGGCTTTCGATCAGTTCGCCGGTGAGGGCGATGAAGGGAATGCGCGCGGGCTCGAACACGGGCACGCCCATGTCCACGGTGACGCGGCCGTCGGGCTCGATTTGCGGCGTGATGAGCCCGCCCAGCGTCTCGACCGTGATGCGGTCCTTGTCGGTCAGCCCCTTGTCGCGCACAAAGCGGGCGAAACAGCGCGCGCCGTTGCCGCATTGCTCGACCTCGCCGCCATCGGCGTTGTAGATGCGGCCTCGGAAGCGGGCCCCGGCTGTGCGCGGGGGCTCGACGACCAGGAACTGGTGGCAACGAACCCCAAAATGGCG
>QGUL01000258.1 GCA_003242425.1 Pseudomonadota bacterium
GAGCTCGTCCGCCGGCAGACAGGCGCGCAGGCGCGCGACGACCCAGTCGGGCAGATCGCAGCGCACTTCGAAAGGCAGGTCCCCGCGCCTGGCGGCCTTGACGCGCTGCAGCCATTGGGCCGCCTCGCTTTTCTCGTTGGGCGCGAGTTCGCGCACGTTGAAGCCGCGCAGCCGCACAAGCGTCGCCCAGGCGAAAGCGCGCGCTTCGGCAAGCGGCGAACGTTTCTCCGCCTGCATCGGCCCCGCCTCGGCGAGGACGTGATCGATCAGCCGCTTGCGCCGCAATCCGGCATAGACGGTCTCGGCGAGGAAGGCACGCTCGTTCTGGCCCAGTTGGCGATGCTTGCGGAAATAATCCGACAGCACCTTGTCCGCAGGACGGTCGAAGCGCAGCACCTGCGCCGTCAGTTCGACCGACGCCTGCAGCAAGGCCGGGGTGATCCTCGGGGACATGCCTCAGTCGTCGCTGTAGACGAGTTGCGGTTCTCCGCCTTCGACCCGCACGACGCCGTTCTCCAGACGCAGCCGCCCTTCCAGCCACCAGCGGATCGCGCGCGGATAGATGATGTGTTCCTGCCGCAGCACGCGCGCGGCAAGGCTCTCCTCGGTATCGCCGGGGCACACCGGCACGGCGGCCTGGATGATGATCGGCCCTTCGTCCAGCGCAGGCGTCACCCAGTGCACCGTGCAGCCGTGGATCTTGACCCCGGCGGCGAGCGCCCGCGCATGGGTGTTCAGACCGCGGAACGCAGGCAGCAGCGCCGGATGGATGTTCATCATGCGCCCGGCGTAGCGCTCGACGAAGGCGTCGGTGAGGATGCGCATGAATCCGGCGAGCACGATCAGATCGGGCGCGTGGCGGTCGATCTCCTCGGCAAGCGCGGCATCGAAGGCTTCGCGGCCGGAATAGCGCTCGTGCGCGACGACGGCGGTGGGAATGCCGCGCGATCGCGCATAGGCAAGCCCTGCCGCATCCGCGCGGTTGCTGATCACCGCCACCACGGGCAGCCCGGCTTCGACGACCGCCTGCATGTTGCTGCCGCGGCCGGAGATGAGGACGACGATTCTTTTCTGCATGGCGCGCTTTCCGCGCGATCGATCCAAAGGACACGCGCCGCGCAGCGCTGCGGCGCGGAGCGCATTGTACCCGTCAGCCGTCTTCGCGTACGGCCTTCAGCGCGCGCACCAGGGTGAGGAGCTGTTGGACCACGCCGACCACCGCGGCGTGCTGGCGCGGATTGAGGAAGCGCCCTTCCTCGTCGAAAGCCTCATGGGCGCGCGCCAGCGCGTACTGCTTGGTCTGCACCAGCACGCCCAGGCTCTGCAGCACGTGACGCAATTGCATGAGACCGCGCAGGCCGCCGAGATTCCCCGGCGAGGCGGACAGCAGCGCCGCCACCTTGTTCTGGTAGGGCACCAGCCCATTCTGCCCCAGATCCGGCCGCGACACCCAGTCCAGCGCGTTCTTCAGCAGCGCCGGAATCGAGCCGTTGTGTTCCGGCGAGGCGATGAGCAGGCCTTCGTGCTCGCCGAAGATCGCCTTGAGCTTGCGGGCGTTGGCGGGGACGCCTTCGCGCGCCTCCAACTCGCCGGTGTAGATCGGCACGGGATAGTTGAGCAGATCCAGCACCGTGACTTCGGCGCCGGCGCGTACGGCCTCTTTCACCGCCACGTCGAGCAGCTGCCGGTTGAGCGAGGGCCGGCTGCCGCTGCCGGTGAAGGCGAGGATCTTGGGTCTGGACATCGTCTTCCCTCAGGGCAGATCGAACAACAGCACTTCGGCGTCGGCCGCCTCTTCCATCACGATGCGATCGACGTCGTGCAGCTTCAAGGCGTCGCCGTGATCCAGGCGATAGCCGTTCACCTTCAGCGCGCCGCGCGCGACGTGCACGTAGGCCCGACGTCCCGGCGCGAGCGGGTGTTCGGCGCGTTCATCGCCGTCGAGCAGGCTCGCGTAAACGTACGCGTCCTGATGGATGGTCGCGGAGCCGTCGCGGCCGTCGGGCGAGGCGATGAGCCGCAGCACGCCGCGCTTGCTCGCCGCGTCGAAACGCCGCTCCTCGTAACCCGGTTCGATGCCGCGCCGGTCCGGCTCGATCCAGATCTGCAGCAGATGCGTGGTCTCGGTCTCGGACGGATTGAATTCCGAATGGCGCACGCCGGTACCCGCACTCATGCGCTGTACGTTGCCCGGCTCGATGATGGAGCCGTTGCCCAGGCTGTCGCGGTGCGCGAGCGCGCCGCTCAGGACGTAGGTGAGGATTTCCATGTCGCGGTGTGCGTGCATGCCGAAGCCCGTTCCCGGCGCGATGTAGTCCTCGTTGATCACGCGCAGCGGACCGAAGCCCATGTGCGCCGGGTCGTAGTAGTCGGCGAAGGAGAAGCTGTGGGCCGTGCGCAGCCAGCCGTGATCGGCATGACCGCGTTCGGCGGCAGGGCGCAGTTCGATCATCGCGGGCCTCGTTCTGGATATTTGAATGAATTGGGACAATACTAACCCTCGGCGTGCGCGCCATGACAGCGGATAAATTCCACCGACTCCATCGAATCTCTTGAACGTGAAACTGAGCCTCGAAGCCCTGCAGGTACTGGATGCGATCGAACGCAACGGCAGTTTCGCCGCCGCGGCGGCGGAGCTGCATCGCGTGCCCTCAGCGCTCACCTACCAGGTGCAGAAACTGGAGCAGGACCTCGATGTGCTGCTCTTCGACAGGCGGGGCCATCGCGCCGTGCTCACCGCGGCCGGACGCGAGTTGCTCAAAGAGGGCCGCAACCTGCTGCGCGCGGCCGACGAGCTGGAATGCCGCGTCAGGCGGCTCGCCACCGGGTGGGAAGTGGAGCTGCGCATCGCTGTCGATGCAAGTCTGCCGCTCGACGGCCTGCTGGCGCTACTGGACGCGTTCTATCGCGAAGACGGCGGCACGCGGCTGCGTCTGAGCCGCGAAGTGCTGGGCGGCACCTGGGATGCCCTCGTGGACCGGCGCGCCGATCTGGTGATCGGCGCCTGGGGCGAGGCGCCCGCCGGTGGCGGCTACAGCGCGCGGCCGCTGGGCGAAATGGAATGGGTGTACGCGGTGGCGCCGCATCATCCCCTCGCCCGTGAACCGGAGCCGCTCCAGCGCGAAACGCTGCTGCGTCATCGTGCCATCGCGGTAGGCGATACCTCGCGCCGCCTGCCGCCGCGCACGAGCGGCCTGCACAGCGGCCAGGACGTGCTCACCGTACCGGACCTGGAAACCAAGCTGCGGGCCCAGATCGCAGGACTGGGAGGCGGCTTCCTGCCGCGCCACGTCGCGCAGGCGGCGCTCGATGCCGGCCAACTGGTCGTCAAGGAAGTGGAGGAAGAGAAACCGGGCGGCACCCTGTATTACGCCTGGCGCACGGGCGAAGCCGGCAAGGCGCTGAAGTGGTTCCTCAAACGCCTGGAACAGGCCGAAACGCGGCGCAGCCTGATCGGTCATCGCGCATGAGTGCCTATCGCGGCCGCTTCGCGCCCTCCCCCACGGGTCCGCTGCATTTCGGTTCGCTGGTCGCCGCGGTGGCGAGTTTCGTCGACGCCCGCGCCCAAGGCGGCTCCTGGCTCGTGCGCATGGAGGATCTCGATCCGCCGCGCGTCGTGCCCGGCGCGGCCGACGACATCCTGCGCACGCTGGAAGCCTTCGGCCTGCATTGGGACGAGACGGTGGTCTATCAAAGCGCGCGCCACGCCGCCTTTTAGTCACCCCTCTATGGTCTCGGGGCCCCCGGCGGGTCCTTCCCCTCGACCTCGCGCGCGCAAAGTTCTCCCCATCCCCCCCCCCGCCCTCTACGCCCCCGTACTACC
>QGUL01000259.1 GCA_003242425.1 Pseudomonadota bacterium
CGCCGCGGCCTCGGCGCCCGCCGCGGCGGAGCCGTACCCGCACCCCCCCCCCCCCCGCCCCGGCGCCGCCGGTGACGAGCGCGAGCCTGTTTTCGAGAGGGTTCATAACGTGGCAAGACTTTCATTGGCGGCGGAGAGTTCGCGCATCGGGGCGTCCCGTAACGCCGAGGCATAGACTTCGAGAATCTGCTGCGCGATCTTTTTCCAGGTGTAATGCGTGCGTACGTGGCGTACGCCGGCACGGCCGAAGGCGCGGGCGAGCTCGGGATTGCGATGGAAACGCGCGAGCCGTTCGGCAAGCGCGGCCGGATCGTTGGGCGGCACCAGGAACCCCGTCACTTCATCCAGCACGGTGTGCCGGATGCCGCCCACCGCGGAACCGATCACCGGCGTGCCGCAGGCCATGGCCTCCAGCGGCGTGATGCCGAAAGGCTCGTACCACGGCGTGGTGACGAACACGTCCGCGGCGGAGTAATAGTGACGCAGCATGTGGCGCGGACGCTGGCCGACGAACGTGACGCGTTCGCGCACGCCTTCATGCTCGGCGATGGCGGCAAGCCGGCCGATCTCGGGCGTGACGAGCGGATCGGGATCGACAGATTCGCCCCCAACCACCAGCAGCCGAGCGCGGATGCCGTGCAGCCGTTCCAGGCAGGCGACGGCGCGGATGACATTGTCGACGCCTTTGCGGGGCACGAGACGGCCCAGTTGCAGGACGACGAATTCGTCCTCGCGCAAACCGAGCGCGACGCGCGCACTGCGGCCGCTCGTGCTCAGTTCGCGGGTATCGACGCCGCAGCCGACCACGTCGATCTTGTCCGGGTCTGCGCCGTAGAGGCTCAGCAGATCCTCGCGATCCTGCGGGCATTCGGCGACGATGCGGTCGGCCAGCCCGACGAGCCGTTCCTCGATCGCCGTACGGGCGGCGGGAAAGCGGTCCGCATCCTTCTGATGACGCTGCCGCACCTTACCCAGCGCATGGAAAGTGATGACGAAGGGAATGTTCAGGACTTCCTTGAGCCGTGCGGCGACGATGCCGGACATGAAGAAATTCGCGTGCACGATGTCGTAGCGCCGCACCGGTGCGGCGCAGTAGTCCAGCGTGCGCAACGCGAACTCCCGGATGTGAGGCAGCAGCTCTTCCTTGGGAACATGGCGGCGCGGGCCTGCGGGAATGTGCAGCACGCGTACGCCGCGGTCGAACTGCACGATTCCCGGCAACGCCTCGTCGTCCCGGCGCGTGAACACGTCCACCCGATGCCCGGCGCGCGCGAGTTGGCGCGCGATGTTTGCGACGTAGACGTTCTGTCCGCCGCTGTCCACGCCGCCCAGCGTCGCCAGCGGGGAGGCGTGTTCACTGATCAGTGCGATTTTCATCGGCGGAGCGGGGAGGGCTGCAAATGTCACAGAAGCTGCAAGCCGCATGCCCCGGGCTGTCCGGATCTTCAAGCGCGTAGAAGTTCAGCGCCGGCGCCTTCGAGCCTCCTGTCGCGCACGTGTCGCCGCGCGGTGACACTTGCCGGCGATCGAAATGCGGTGCATCGTTCAAGCGGCTTGAAGTTCGGCTCGCGTCCGACCGGCGTAAAGGCGCCGGGCCAACGCGCGGCTGCCGGACGAACGGAAGCTTCGGGCTGACGAACGGCTTGACCCGGGTTCAATCTGGGCTTAATAGGACCATTTAGGGAATTTTTGTGGTTGCTTCGGCTCTTAATTCAGTAAAACTTACCTACGGGCCCGAACCGTCCGGCTTCGTCTGCTCATCGGCTGCGTCGGGTGCCCGGTGCGGCAAACCACGAGAAGGAGAAGCGCTGTGCCTCATGTATTGATGGTCGATGACGATCCCGAGGCGCTGGAGTGGCTGTCCGAATTCGTCAAAGCGGAAGGCTTCACCGTCGCCAAAGCCGGATCGTTGCGCGCGGCGCGCATCAGCCTCGCGCAGATGCGTCCCGATGTGCTGTTTGCCGACCTGCAGCTCCCTGACGGTCAAGGCATCGATCTCATCCAGGATCTGGAAACGCTCGAAGGCACCGAGTTCGTGCTGATCACCGGGCATGCCACGGTGGAAAGCGCGATCCAGGCGTTGCGGCAGGGCGCGACCGACTATCTCACCAAACCGGTGGACATCGACCGCCTGCGCGCGATCCTCCGGCGCGTGAGCGGTACCGCGGGCCTGCGCGAGGAAATCGGCGAACTGCGTCAGGAGCTGCGCGGACTGGGCCGTTTCGGCCACATCCTCGGCAACTCGCCGGTGATGCAGAAGCTCTACGATCAGATCGCCCGCGTGGCGCCGACCTCGGCCACGGTGCTCCTGATCGGCGAAAGCGGCACCGGCAAGGAACTGGCGGCGCAGACGCTGCACGATCTCAGCCGGCGCAAGAAGAAGCCTTTCCTGCCGCTCAACTGCGGCGCGGTGTCGCCCAACCTCATCGAGAGCGAGCTGTTCGGTCACGAGAAGGGCAGCTTCACGGGCGCCGACCGCCAGCACAAGGGCTATTTCGAGCGCGCCGACGGCGGCACGCTGTTCCTGGACGAGATCACCGAGATGCCGCTCGAGCTGCAGGTGAAACTGCTGCGCGTGCTCGAGACCGGCATGGTGATGCGCGTCGGCACCAACACGCCGATCCCGGTCGACGTGCGGGTCATCGCGGCGACCAACCGCAATCCCGCCAAGGCGGTGCAGGAAGGCAAGCTGCGCGAAGACCTGTACCACCGCCTCAACGTCTTCCCGATCACGCTGCCCCCGCTGCGCGAGCGCGGCACCGACATCGAGTTCCTCGCCCAGCACTTCCTCGATCAGCTCAACCGTCAGGAAGGCACCAACAAGGTCTTCTCGCCGCAGGCCATCGCCGCGCTGTACGCGCACAACTGGCCGGGCAACGTGCGCGAGCTGAAGAACTACGTGCAGCGTGCGTACATCCTGGCCGATCAGGTGATCGACGTGGAGCTCGCGCCGCGCATGTTCGCTGAACCCGAGCCGAAGCCGATCATCACGGTGCGCGTGGGCAGCACGCTGGAGGAAGTGGAGCGGCGCCTGATCGAGGCGACCATGGCCGAATGCGGCAACGTGCGCCGCAAGGCGGCGGAGATGCTGGGCGTAAGCCTGAAGACGCTCTACAACCGCCTCGCGCAATACAACGCCGAGAAGAACGGCGGCAAGGCCGCGCCGCAAAGCGACGAGGAAGAGGAATACGAGAAGACCTGAGCGTGCGAAACCGAAGCTGGAAAGGGCCGCTCGTGCGGCCCTTTCTTTTTGCCGGCCATCCGGCGTTCGCCCGCGCTGCCGGACGCGATGAAGGCCGCTGCGGGCAGGGCGGGGTACGGCCCTTGCATCGCCCGACGCGTGCGGCTGACCGCACTTCTCTCTCCAATCCCGCTCGTTCACAGGCAGAAGCGCCATGTACAAACCGCTCATTACGCGCGAAACCGCGCAACAGGCCGTCGGCTGCGTGCGCCCCTTGTTCGAACGCGCCGTGACCACCTCCGACTTCGGCGACAGCGGCTGCGCGCACGTGGTGGTGATGGACCCGTACGCGCGGCCGGGCCTCATCACCTTCGAGCAGGCGGTGCTGTACGAGGAGAGCTTCAATCGCGAGCGCTGGGACGCCGATTACGCCATGTACGCGCGCGCCAAAGCCAACGTGTCCTGGCGGACGGGGCGCGACAGCTACGGCCTCGCGGTCACCGCGCCGCAGCTCCTCGAGTCCGGGGACGCGGGGCTCGGCGGCGGGGTGGGTGGGGACGGGATCGGGGTCGGGGGGAGGGGTGGTTTTTATACACTTCCCCGGCCCCAGGAACCGGTACAAGTTCTCTTATCC
>QGUL01000260.1 GCA_003242425.1 Pseudomonadota bacterium
CGCGGTTGCCGTTTCCTGCCCCCAGTGCTGGGTTATCCCCTCGGTTACGCGCCGCGCCGCATCGAAATCGGTGTTGTGCAGTTCCAGCCGCACGCTGTCGGAGGCCATGAAGGGCGAAGGCACGGCACGCTCCACCGTCGCGCCGCCGGGAATGCGGCCGACATTCAACTGATTGACCTGCACGCTGGAGCCCCCGCCGGAGGCGCCCGCCCCGGCCACCACGACGTTGCCTTGCGCCATGGCGTAGACCTGGCCGTCGGCGCCCTTGAGCGGCGTGAGCAGGAGTGTGCCGCCGCGCAGCGACTTGGCGTTACCGAGCGAGGACACCGTCACGTCTATGGTCTGTCCGGGCTGCGCGAACGGTTCGAGCATGGCGGTCACCATCACCGCGGCGACGTTCTTCAGTTGCAGGTTGACGCCGGGCGGCAGGTTGATGCCGAGCTGGCTCAGCATCGACTGCAGCGTCTGCGTGGTGAAAGGCGTTTGCGTGGTCTGGTCGCCGCTGCCGTCGAGGCCGACGACCAGGCCGTAACCGATGAGCTGGTTCGCGCGCACCCCCTGCACCGAGGCGATGTCGCGGATGCGCTCGGCGGCGGCCGGGGTCGCGATCAGCAGGGCGAAGAGGACGAGCAGCAGGCGGCGCATATCAGAACGGCAGGAAACTCAGGAAGAAACGCGACAGCCAGCCCATCACCTGCGCTTCGTCGATGTAGCCGGAGCCGCGGTAGTCGATGCGCGCATCCGCGACCTGGGTCGAGCTCACGGTATTGGGCGGCACGATGCTCGACGGGTTGACGACACCGGAGAAGCGCAGCGTCTCGGTGTTCTTGCTGATGCCGATCTGCTTCTCGCCCGAGACGACCAGGTTGCCGTTGGGTAGCACCTCGACCACGGTCACGGCGATGGTGCCGGTGAACAGATTCGACGATTGCGTCGAACCCTTGCCCTCGAATTCGTTCGCGCTGCGCGCATCCAGCTCCGCGCCCTGGAAACTCTTGCCCGGCAGATGCCTGACGATCGGCACCGCCATCGACACGCTGCCGCTCTTGTCCACGCTGGAGGCGGCGTTCTTGGAGGCGTTGAGCTTCTCGTTCAGCTGGATGACGAGAATGTCGCCGACGTGGCGGGCGCGGCGATCCTCGAACAGCGGACGGTAGGTGCCGGCCTGATAGATCGAGCCGGTCGGCACCGGCGGCTGCTGCGGCACTTCGGGACGCGCCGTGGTCGGCTCCAGCACCTCGACGTGCGGATGGATGACGCTGCAACCGCCCAGTAACGCGACACACAGCAGGGCGATGCGTCTCATCGCGGCGTCCTCACCTTATAGCTGCCCCAGGCGCTGCAGCATCTGGTCCGATACCGTGATGGCCTTCGAATTGAGCTCGTAGGCCCGCTGCGCCTGGATCATGTTCACCAGTTCCTCCACCACGTTGACGTTGGAGGTCTCCACGTATTTCTGGTTGAGCACCCCAGCGCCGTTGGTGCCCGGCTCGGTGACTGTGGGAACGCCGGAAGCGGCGGTTTCCAGATACAGGTTCTGCCCCATCGAGCTCAGGCCGGCCGGATTGATGAAGGTGGCGAGCTGGATCTGGCCCACCTGCACGGGATCGACCTGACCCGGCTGCTGCACGGTCACGGTGCCGTCCGGCGCGATGTTGATGTCCGTGGCGTTGGGCGGGATGACGATCGCCGGCTGCAGGGGATAGCCGTCGGAATTCACCACCTGGCCGTTGGCGTCGACATGGAAGCTGCCGTCGCGCGTGTAGGCCGTGGTGCCGTCGGGCAGCAGGATCTGGAAGAATCCCTGGCCGTTGATCGCGACGTCGAGCGCGTTGCCCGTGAGCTGCAGATTGCCCTGGGTGTGGATGCGGACCGCGGTCACCGTCTTCACGCCGGTGCCGACTTGCAGGCCGGTGGGTACGTTGGTCTGCTGCGAGGATTGCGCGCCGGGCTGACGCACCGTCTGATAGAGCAGATCCTCGAACACGGCGCGCGAGCGCTTGAAGCCGTTGGTGCTGACGTTCGCCAGGTTGTTGGAGATGACGTCGAGGTTGGTCTGCTGCGCCTCGAGCCCGGTCTTGGCGATATAGAGCGAACGGATCATACGTCGTCCTTTCTTGCGGTCCGCGTCACGCGGCACTTGGTCTTGCTCGCAGTGTGCCGCGGACCGCGTCAAACGAAGCGGTGATTACCGGGCAGGATTCGCTTCAATTCCGCTTTTGGCGAAAGCGGTCTTTAGCCGTTGACGTTGAGCAGTTGCTGCGCCGTGCGCGCGTCTTCGTCGGCCTTCTGCAGCACTCTCATCTGCATGTCGAACTGGCGCGCGGCGGCGATCATGCCGATCATGGCATCGACGACGTTGACGTTGCTGCCTTCGAGCGTGCCGGTCATCACGCGGACCGTTTCGTCGAGCGGCAAAGGCTCGCCGCTGAGCGTACGCAGCAACCCGTCATCGCCCTTGACGATGTCGGCGGCATCGGCCTTCACCAGCTTGAGCCGGCCGACGATGGTGGTGGTCTCCTGCGCGCCGGTGAGCGGCGAGACGGAAATCGTGCCGTCGTCGCCGATGGCGATGCGGCTCTCGGGCGGGATGGTGATGGGGCCGCCGTCGCCGATGACGAGCAGTCCGGTGTTCGTGCGCAGCATGCCTTCGGCGTCCACCTGCAGGCTGCCCGCGCGGGTGTAGGCTTCGCGGCCGTCGCGCCCTTCCACGGCGAGCAGCCCGCCCTCGGAGAGCGAGACGTCGAGTTCGCGCCCGGTCTGCTGCACCGGTCCGGCGGAAAGATCCACGCCGGGCGTGGACTCCAGGCTGAAGACGCGCGTGCCTTCGCCGACGCCGCGCACGGGTACCGCGCGGAAGGCGGTCAGGCTGGCGCGGAATCCGACCGTGTTGGCGTTGGCGAGGTTGTGTGCAAGCGTGTCCTGCCGCGCGAGCGCCTGCTTGGCGCCCGTCATGGCGGTATAGATGATCCGGTCCATGGTTCAGCCGTAAGCGGCCGGCGGTGCGCGGCGTGCGCGCACGCGGCCGGTCATTAACGCAGGTTGACGATGGTCTGCATGAGCTGGTCCTGGGTCTTGATGGTCTGCGCGTTGGCCTGATAGGCGCGCTGCGCGGTGATCATGTTGACCAGTTCCTGGGTGAGATCGACGTTGGATTCCTCCACCGCACCGGCGCGCAGCGCACCCATGCGGCCGGTGAGCGGCGCCCCGGGAATGGGCGTACCCGAATCCGGCGTCTCGGCAAACAGGTTGTTGCCGATCGGCTGCAGGCCGTTGGGGTTGCGGAAATCCACCAGGCGGATCTGACCGACGATTTCGGTGCGGCCGTTGGAGTAGCGTACCTGGATGAGGCCGTCCTCGCCGACCGCGATGCCGGTCATGCGGCCCATGCCGTAGCCGTTCTGGCCGAGATCGACGATGCCCGATTCGCCGGCGTACTGGGTCGTGCCGGTGAGATCCAGATCGAAGACGAAATTGCCGGCGTCGATGCCCGTCACGCGCAGCGAGGGATCGCCGTCGGGAATGCGCCCGTTGGTGAAGTTGAGCACGGTGAGCGGATCGAGCTCGGGCGTGGCCGGATCGTCGTTGAGCGGCGTGTTGCCGTTCATGCCGTACACCGCCCACTGGTCGCTGCCCGTCTTCACGTAGTAGAGCGCCACGGTGTAGCGGCGGCCTTCCGCGTCGTAGCAGGTCAGCGCACTGAAATAGGTGGTGGCGCGCGGCCCCTGGGGATTGAACGTCGTCACCGTGACCGCTTCGGCCTCCGCGGCGAGGTTGGCGGCGACGTTCGCCTCGGTG
>QGUL01000261.1 GCA_003242425.1 Pseudomonadota bacterium
AGGTAGGCCAGCGCATGCTTGATCTCCTGCCGTTCGAAGAAGCGCAGGCCGCCGTAGACGCGGTAGGGGATGCCGGCCGAGAACAGCGCGTGCTCGATGACGCGCGACTGCGCATTGGAACGGTACAGCACCGCGATCTCGCGCCGCGGAACGCCTTCGCGGGTCAGGGCCTGCACCTCCTCTGCGATCCAGTGCGCCTCGTAGCCGTCGGTCTGCGCCTCGTAGACGCGGATGGGCTCGCCCTTGCCCGCCGCCGTCCACAGGTTCTTGCCCATGCGGTTGGCGTTGTTCTTGATGAGGGCGTTGGCCGCGTCGAGGATGTTGCCGTGCGAGCGGTAGTTCTGCTCCAGGCGGATGACGTTCTGCACCCGGAAGTCGCGCTCGAAGTCGCTCATGTTGCCGACGTTGGCGCCGCGGAAGCGGTAGATCGACTGGTCGTCGTCGCCCACGGCGAAGATGGCGCTCTCCGGGCCGCACAGCAGCTTCAGCCACTTGTATTGCAGGCGGTTGGTGTCCTGGAACTCGTCCACCAGGATGTGGCGGAAGCGGTTGCGGTAATGGTCGCGCAGGATTTCGTTGCGCGACAGCAGCTCGTAGGAGCGCAGCAGCAGCTCGGCGAAATCGACCACGCCTTCGCGCTGGCAGGTCTCTTCGTAGATGGAATAGAACTCCACGTAGCGGCGCGACATGTCGTCGTAGGCTTCGACGTCGCCCGGCCGCTCGCCCTGTTCCTTGGCGTTGTTGATGAAGTTCTGCACCTGCCGCGGCGGGAACTTGTCCTCGTCCGCGTTCACCGAGCGCAGCACGCGCTTGATCAGCGCCTGCTGATCGCCCGAATCCATGATGCTGAACAACTGCGGCAACCCGGCATCCCGGTGATGCGCGCGCAACATGCGGTTGCACAGGCCGTGGAAAGTGCCGATCCACATGCCGCGCGTGTTGATGGGCAGCATCGCCGACAGGCGGGTGAGCATCTCCTTCGCCGCCTTGTTGGTGAAGGTCACGGCCATGACGCCTTGCGGTCCCACGGCGCCGGTATGGATCAGCCAGGCGATGCGCGTAGTGAGCACGCGCGTCTTGCCCGAGCCCGCGCCGGCCAGGATGAGGGCGTGTTGCGCGGGCAGGGTGACGGCGGCAAGTTGTTCGGGATTGAGGTTGTCGAGCAGGTTGGACACGAGAACTTGGAACGACTGCAGCAAAAAGGGCGAGTTTAACAGCCGCTCCGCCCGCGTCGTTCAAAGGCCGTGCCGCAGCCGCTCCAGATAACGGCCGACCTGCGCATCGGGCGGGTCGCGGCCGATGCTGGCGATGTAGTGGTCCGGCCGCAGCAGCACGTGGAAGTCGTCCATCGTGCCGAAGCGCTCGGCCACCGCCCGGGTCAGCGGCAGCCGATGGTGCTCCACCAGCTCGGGGTGCGTGTGCAAGGCCTCGGCCTCGTCGCCGAAGCTCAGCAGGTGGAACCTGGGCGAGCGCAGACGGTGATAGAGATTCCCGCCCTCGATTTCCAGGAAAGGCATGCGCTCGCCAGCGCGCACGGCGAAGTCGCTGTCGCCTTCGTGATCGCTCAAGGCGCTGTCGCGGTAATGGATGCCGATCTGCGACAACAGCGGAAAGAGCCGGCGGTTGATCGCGGACACGCCGAGCACGAAACGGGCGAAGCGCGGAAAGAGCCGCGTGCGCAGCACGCCCAGCCACCAGCCCCGGCCGGCGCCGAGCTGGAACAGCCGGTCGGTGGTGACGAGCAGCCGGCGCGCGTTGGCGCGACGCTCCGCATCGTAGGTCTCCAGCAGTTGCGGATGCGCGCGGCCCGCCAGCACCAGCGCCAGTTTCCAGGCCAGGTTGTAGGCGTCCTGGATGCCGGTGTTCATGCCTTGCGCCCCGGCCGGGCTGTGGATGTGCGCCGCGTCGCCGGCCAGAAAACAGCGGCCGAGCCTGAAGCGCCCGGCATGGCGGGTGTGAACCTTGTAGACCGAGAACCAGCGCACCTCGTCGATTTCGAGCGGCAATCGGAGTTCGGCCCGGACGCGCGCCTCGATCTCCTCGTAGAGCACCTGGCCTTCGTCCTTGCGGAAGGACTCGGGAAAGACGCCGACCAGGCGATAACGGCGCGCCCCTTCCATCGGAAAACACAGGACGAAGGAATCGGGGGCGAAACAGACGTGGATGGCGTCGTGGCTCAACGGCCAGTCGAGCACCACGTCGGCCACGTAGAAGGTCCGCTCGAAGGTGCTGCCGCCGAACTCGAGCCCCAGCCGCTCCCGCGTGGCGCTGCGCGCGCCGTCGCAGCCGACCAGATAGTCGGCATCGACGGTGCGCAGGCCGGCCGGCGTACGTACGACCGCCCGCACGCCCTGCGCATCCTGGGTGAAGGATTCGAGCGTCGTTTCCCATTCCACCCGCCCGCCCAACGCCTGCAGGTATTCGTACAGCAGCGCTTCGTTCCTGCTCTGCTCGAGCACCAGCACGAAGGGGAAGGGGCTCAGGCCCTCGCCGAGGCGGGAGAGATCGGCCTCGCCGCGCACCCGGCCGCCGGCCACGAAGCGCACCCTGCCGGCCACGGCGCCGCGGCGCAGCGCTTCCTCCGCGATGCCGAGCTGGTCGTAGATCTCCAGCGTGCGGGCGTGTACGCCGAGCGCCTTGGAATAGGGCGTGATGCCGGCATTGCGCTCCACCAGCAGGAAGTCGACGCCGTAGCGCGCGAGCAGGCAGGCGAGCGACAGCCCCGTCGGGCCGGCCCCGACGACGAGCACCTGGGTCCGCACCTCCGCCTGCATGGCTTTCCCCTTCCGGGTGGCAGAAGGCCATGATAGCCGCCTCCCGGCGCGCCGGGACACGGGGGGCGAGGCGGGGCGGCTATAATCCGCGTCTTCCGATCCCGCCTTCTTCCTTTCCAATGCAGCTGTCGTATCACCCGCAGAACATCGAGCGCGAGGCGCAGGCGCACTGGGAGAAAACCGCCGCCGCGCGCGCCGTCGAAGACACCAACCGGCCGAAGTACTACTGCCTGTCCATGTTCCCCTATCCCTCGGGGAAACTGCACATGGGCCATGTGCGCAACTACACCATCGGCGACGTCCTGGCGCGCTACCACCGCATGAAGGGCTACAACGTGCTGCAGCCGATGGGCTGGGACGCCTTCGGCCTGCCCGCCGAGAACGCCGCCATGGCCAACGGCGTGCCGCCGGCCAAGTGGACCTACGACAACATCGCCTACATGAAGAAGCAGCTCCAGTCGCTGGGCTTCGCCATCGACTGGGAGCGGGAGATCGCCACCTGCAAGCCCGAGTACTACAAGTGGAACCAGTGGCTGTTCCTGCGCATGCTGGAAAAGGGCATCGTCTACAAGAAGACCGGCGTCGTGAACTGGGACCCGGTCGACCAGACCGTGCTCGCCAACGAGCAGGTGATCGACGGCCGCGGCTGGCGCACGGGCGCGCTGGTGGAGAAGCGCGAAATCCCGATGTACTACATGCGCATCACCAAGTACGCCGACGAGCTGCTCGATGCGCTCGGCACGCTGCCCGGCTGGCCGGAACGCGTGCGCACCATGCAGGCCAACTGGATCGGCCGCAGCGAGGGCGTGGAGGTGCACTTCCCCTACGCCGAGGGCGAGGGCGTGCTGAAGGTTTTCACCACGCGCGCCGACACGCTCATGGGCGCCACCTACTGCGCCGTGGCGGCGGAACACCCGCTCGCCACCGCTGCGGCGAAGAACAACTGGGAACTGGCGCGCTTCATCGAGGAGTGCAAGCGCGGCACGGCCATGGAAGCCGAGACCGCAACCAAGAAAAAA
>QGUL01000262.1 GCA_003242425.1 Pseudomonadota bacterium
GGCGGGTCGGTGCCCCGCCCGAAGCGCCAATATGGGGTCCGCCGGGAACCCCCGAGCGGGCCCTTCCGCCCGCGGGACTCGGAAGGAATCCACCATGATCGCCATCGACACGAACAGGCTCACGCTGGCGACGATGGCGGCAAGCGACAACATCACCTGTCCCGGCGCGCCCCGCAATTGCGCGAGCGCGAGTTGCGCCGCGGGCCTGCCCGGCATCGGCAGGCGGCGATACACGGTCGCCGCCACATACGGCAGGAGCAGGATGGTACCGATCAGCAGCAAAGCGATGGCCGCGTAGCCGAAGAGCGGCAGCCCGTCGACTGGCGGCAGCAAACAGGCCGACGCGCCGAGCGCGAGCACGGCCAAGGCGGGCGCGGGGTTGCGCAGCCGCGCGAAGCTGCGCTGCTCGTCGCCGGCTTTGAGCGCCGCTGCTGGCGAAGCGCGCGCCGCCTCCAAGGCCGGGGCCAGACTGCCCAGCAAAGCGGCGCCGACGCCCGCGCCGAAGAACAGCAGCGTCGCGAGCGGATCGGGATGCACTTGCGCATCGACGGCATCGAAGACGCCGGCGCCGAGGTCGGCGCCCACGTGACGCAGCACCGCGAGCGCCGCGGCATAACCGAGCGCAAGCCCCGCGCCCGCGCCGAGCATGCCCACGAGCAGCGCTTCACCGAGCAGCGTGCGCACCAGCCCGGCACGCGTCACGCCCAGCACACGCAGCAGCGCCAGTTGCGCGCGCCGCCGTACGATACCGAGCGCCTGGGTGCTGAATACCAGCAGGCCGCCGGTGAACAGCGCCACCAGCGCCAGCACGTTGAGATTCACGCGGTAGGCGCGCGAAAGATTGGCATGGCGCCGCACCGTCTGCTCCGGCCGTTCGACGATCGCGCCGGCGGGCAGCATGCGCGCAAGGCGCCCGGCGAAGTCCGCGCGATCCGTGCCGGTGCGCAGGCGCAGATCGATGCGGTCGATGCGTCCCAGGCGGTCGAGCAGCGTCTGCGCGCCGGCGATGTCCATCCAGGCGTAGGCGCTGCGTTCGCCGGCGAAGACGCCCGCCACACGCAAGGTGCGCACGGTCATTCCGCTCTGAATGTGCAGCGTGTCGCCGCGCCGTTTGCCGAGCCGCGCCGCGGCCGCGGCGCTGAGGAATACGGTGTCCGGACGCAATGCGTCGAGACGGTCGGCGTCGTCGGCGAGCAGATTCCGCCCGAACGCCCCCGCGCGCATGACGTCCAGGCCGAGCAGACGCAGGCTTTCGCGTTCGCCGGGGACTTTGGCCTGCGCTTCGACGACGGGGCTCGCGTTCGCCACTTCCGGCAGCCTCGCGATGCGCGGATACCAGGATTCGTCGAGGCCGCCCGGGCCGGCGCGCACGATCAGATCGGCCTCGCCCGTGAGGCTGCGTACCGCAAGCCCGAATTCTTCCACCGCGGAGCGGTTGACGAGCTCTACGGCGTAGCCGAGCGCCACGCCCAGGGCGATGGCGACGAGCGACAGCAGCAGTCTGCCCTTCTGCTGCATGAGCGCGCCGAAGCGCAGCGCGAAAGACAGTCGGCTCCGCTTCACTCTTGCAACCGCAGGCCGTCCCGGCTCAAGACGTAGATGCGGTCGGCCGTGGCCGCCGCCGTGCGCGAATGCGTGACCAGAATGCCCGCCGCGCCGCGCGCCTTCACGCTTTCGCGCAGGAGTGCGAGCACCTGCGCCGCGTTGTCCGGATCGAGGTTGCCCGTGGGCTCGTCGGCGAGCAACAGTTTGGGGCCGTGCACGAGGGCGCGCGCGAGCGCCACGCGCTGCATCTCGCCGCCCGAAAGCTCGTGCGGCATGCTGCGCGCGCGCTCCGCAAGACCCACGCGTCCGAGCAGTTCCATGACCGGCGCTTCGTGCCGCTCATGCGGCACGCCGTTGAGCAGGAGCGGCAGCGCGACGTTCTGCGCCACGCTCAGATAAGGCAGCAGGTGGAAGGCCTGGAACACGAAGCCCATCGATTCGCGCCGCAGCCGCGTCAGCGCGTCGTCGTCGAGCTCGTGCAAGACCTGGCCGTCGACCTCGATGCGTCCTTCATCGGCGCGTTCGAGGCCGGCGATGAGATTGAGCAGGGTCGATTTGCCGATGCCCGAGTCGCCGGTGACGGCGATGTACTCGCCCGCGGCCAGTTCGAGATCGATGCCGGCCAGCACCCGGCGCCCCGCATAAGCCTTGCCGACCGCGCGCAGCACCAGCACCGGAGGCTTCGCTTCGTTCATGCCTGCAGCGCGAGCGGCGGCCCTTCCATCAAAGCGATCTGTTCGCGCAATTCGAGGATGCGGTCCTGCCAGTAGCGCGGGCTGCCGAACCAGGGAAAGGCGGCGGGGAACGCCGGATCGTCCCAGCGCCGCGCGATCCAGGCGGCGTAATGGATCAGGCGCAAGGTGCGCAAGGCTTCGATGAGCTGCAGCTCGCGGTAATCGAAGTCGTGGAACTGCTCGTAGCCGCGCAGCAGTACGGACAGTTGCCGCGTCATCGCCGCGCGCTCGCCCGAGAGCAGCATCCACAGGTCCTGCACCGCCGGTCCCATGCAGGCGTCGTCGAGGTCGACGAAATGCGGCCCTTCGTCGGTCCACAGCAGGTTGCCCGGGTGGCAGTCGCCGTGCAGCCGCAGGCTGCGCACCGGACCGGCGGCATCGAACAGACGTTGCACAGCCGCCAGCGCCTGGTCCGCCACACCGCGATAGACCTCGCGCAACTCCTCGGGCAGGCATTCGTGCGCGAGGAGGTAATCGCGCGGCTCGTAGCCGAAGCGCCGCACGTCCAGCGACGGCCGATGCCGGAAGGGCCTGATGCTGCCCACGGCATGGATGCGGCCGATGAAGCGTCCGAGCCGCTCCAGGGTCTGCTCGTCTTCCAGATCCGGCGCGCGGCCGCCGCGACGGGGATAGACCGCGAACAGAAAACCCTGGTAGCGGTGCAGCGAAGCGCCGTCGAAACGCAGCGGCGTCACCACGGGAATCTCGCGTTCGGCGAGTTCGAAGGCAAATTCGTGTTCCTCGAGGATCTGCGCCTCGGTCCAGCGCGCCGGCCGGTAGAACTTCGCCACCACCGGCGCACCGTCGACCAGTCCGATCTGATAGACGCGGTTTTCGTAGCTGTTCAGGGCCTGCAGATAGCCGTCGCAGCGCAGACCGAGGCTTTCGATGGCGTCGAGGACGCGCTCCGGCGTGAGCGCGTCATAGGGATGTGCGGACGGCGTGTTCATCGACGCCATTGTACGGAAGCCTCGGCTGCAGCGCGAATGCGGTCAGGCAGCCTGGGTACCGCCCGTTTGCGCGGCGATGCCGTGGCACGGCGCCACACGCACGCAATCGCGGCCGGCGGCCTTGGCTTGATAGAGCCCCTGGTCGGCCGCGATCAGCAGCTCGGCCAGGCTGCGGCCGCAGTCCGGATAGGCGGCGATGCCGATCGAAGCGCTGAAGTTGTCCAGCACGCGGCCGCGGTGCTCGACCCGCAGCGCCTTGATCTGCTTGCGGATCTCCTCCGCGCGCGCCTTGCCCTGCTCCAGCGTGGCGGCGGGCATGAGCAGCGCGAACTCCTCGCCGCCGAGCCGGCAGGGCGTGTCGCTTTCGCGCACCGAACGCTGCAGCAGCGCGCCCAGCGCGCGCAGCACCGTGTCGCCCGCTTCGTGCCCCAGGGTGTCGTTGAGCTGCTTGAAGTGGTCCATGTCGATCAGCATCACCACCAGCGAGCCGCGCTGGCGTTGCGCGGTCGCGCCGGCCTGGGTATAGGCTTCTTCCAGGTAGCGCCGGTTGTAGAGCCCGGTGA
>QGUL01000263.1 GCA_003242425.1 Pseudomonadota bacterium
CGAAGGCGGAAGGGATCGCGGGGGGAGCGGTTTCCCCGGGTTCGCGGGAGACAGCGGCAACCGTGGGATGATCTACGCCGAAGAAGACGTGCGCGTCCGCCGCCCCGGCGCCGGTGCCGCGAGCTTCGTCAACAGCGGCGCCTCGGCCTATGTGCAGGCCGGCGGTACGCTGCAGATCGGGCGGAACGGCGGTGCGGCAACGTTCAGCTTCCAACAGGACGCCGGTGCCGTCGCGGCCGGCTCGCAGACGGTCATCAATGCCCATCGCCTCGACAACGCCGGCACGCTGCAAACGGAAGAACTTGCTGTCGCCGACGGTGCTGCGATCGACAATAGCGGCGATGTTTACATTCTGGGCCATGCGGCGACGGACCTGAACCTCGGCAGCTTCGCCAATTCAGGCGTCTGGTACGCCGAGGGCGATCAGACGGTCACGGCCGACACGTTCACCAACACCGGCGTCCTGCAGGCCGGAAGCGCCAGCATTCACGCCAACACGATCGAAACCGGTGATGCCGGCAGCCTCCTCTACACCGAAAACGATCTGAGCCTGCGCGCGAACAACGTGACGCGTCTGGGCGCCGGCACGCTGTACGCCGGCGGCGACCTGACCATCGTCACGCCGACCCTGGACGATCATGGCGCCGACGGCTTGCGTATGGCGGCGGGCGATCTGACGCTGTCGGTGCTGGGCAACGACATCGAATTGCAGGACGGTCAGGTCTACGACGTCGGCGGCAGGCTCGCCGTGGAGACGACTGCCTTAAGGCTGGCGACCGGGGCGGGGGCGCGCCATACCTATTTCAGCTCGGGCGCGGAGACTCTCATCTACGCCGGCGAAGTCGAACTCGGCTCGTCGGCCGCAGTCGGCGCCGTGGTATCGGATGGGGATATCCGCATCGACGCCCATACCATCGAACTCGCGGGCGGAACGAACGGCGGCAGCATCCAGGCGCAGGGCAGCATTGCCGCCACGTTCAGCAAGCTCGATGTGTCCGGCGCCATGCTGGCCAACGGCGACATCAGCCTGCGCGGTAAAGACGGGGCGGGGAACGCCACGGTCGATGTGGCCGGGGATCTGATGTCGGGTGGAACGCTATCCATCAGAGGTGCAGACCTCTTGCCCCGGGCGATCAAGATCGAAGTAGCCGACGGCGGCCGGCTGGTCGGCGAGGCGCTCGACATCTATGCCGACTCGCTGGGCATCTCGGGCACGAGCGCGACCGCCTACGGTCTCGTGCAAGGCGGTACCGGCGGCGGGACGGTCGATGTCAATACGATGGTCAACGCGCCGTACGCCAAATTCATCGGCAACGTCTGGGGTGACACGGCGCCGTCGAAGACCACGCTCAAGATCGGCAGCATGTTGTTCAACCTGGGGCTTCTTTATGCCCAGGGCGATCTGGAGGTCGGCGGCGAAGAAGCCGTGCTGGTCAACACGGAGACGGCGGCGATTTCCTCGGGGTATGGGGATCTTGCGCTCGTCGCTAGGCGGATCGAAAACTACGGCACGCTATACGCGGGCCGGGACCTCTTCGCCACGGTAGGCACGGACTTTTACAACGGCACATACAACAACTTCGCGGGGACCATCGCCACGGGGCGGCACGCGACGATCACGGTGACGGGCGCCAACGGCGTGTTCAGCAACGAGGGGACGATCGACATCGGCGGCAACGGCGAGATCAATGCCTATAGATTCAGGAACAACCTGACCCACCGAATCGAGACCGTCGTCCAGAACCAACGGGACAAGCAATATCACCCGAATGCCGATTCGGGACGGTACGTCGACTACGACCGGCAAAGGATTTCCGGAGCGGGCGGCGAGCACCATAGCCGTGAGTTCGACGACACCCCGTTCTACCACGTGACCCTTGACGGATGGCACATGTATCGCGATTACGTCAACACGTGGGAGGTCTTGGAGTACTTCGACAGTGTGAGTGCAACGGCACCGAATATCGCAGCGAACGGTACGCTCACTATTCGGACGAATAACGGAGAGAACATCGGCGGCACGATTTACGGGGGGAATCTCTTTCTTAAACCGTACACCACCGGTGCGGCGAGCTTCCTCAATCAGGCTGTCACGCTCAACAAGTATTTCTATCGGACCTACGGCCGTTCGCAATACGAGTGCAACAATGCCAACGTGGCCTGCCTCGACGATCTTTACAGCTATAAATGGCTGCAAGATCAACAAATCTGGGAACTGAATGACCATGTGCCCGAGTTGTACTACGTCGAGTCGATCGAGGCGCGCGGCGGGGTGCTGCAGGCGGCCGGCCTGTTCCAGTCGGAGATCGGCAGCCTGACGCAGCAGACGACGACACGTACCGTCGACCCGACCCAACGGGCAACGCACGGCAATGCCGTCCAGCGCGACCAGGCGGGCGGTGGCGTCAATGCGCCGGCGCCCTCGACCATTAATCCGGATACCCTTTACGTCGGCGGCGTGAACGTCACGCTGCCGACGAGCCCGAACGGGCTGTTCGTCCCGGCGCAGAATCCGAACGCGCGCTATCTCATCGAGACCAACCCGCTTTACGCGAGCGCGGAGAACCCCTTCCTCGGCGCGGACTATCTCGCCCAGCAGCTCGGGCTCGATCCGGACGGGCTTACGTTGCGCCTGGGCGACGCGTATTACGAGAACAAGCTGATCCGCGACCAGCTGATCGAACAGACCGGCCAGGCGCTGCTGCGCACCGCGTCCAACGTCTTCGAACAGGAGAAGATGCTTTACGACAACGCGGTGCTGGAAGCGGAGCGGCTCAATCTCAACTTCGGCACGGCGCTCACGGCCGAGCAGGTCGCCGCGCTCAAGCACGACATCGTCTGGATGGTCGAGCAGGAGGTACAGGGCAAGAAAGTGCTCGTGCCCGTGGTGTATCTCTCCAGCGCCACCCGCGCAAGCGTGAGTGCAGGCGCGATCCTCGCCGACACCGCCGTCATCACCGGCGACAGCTTCCTGAACCAGGGCGGAACGGTCTCGGCGGCGAGCACGCTCGTTGTCAAGACGCGCGAGGACATCGTCAACATCAGCGGCACGCTGTCCGGTAACAAGGTCTATCTGGCGTCGGAGGAGGGCGACATCGTCAACCGCACGGAGACTTTCCGTTACGGCAACGATCGCGACTATGTCACCGTCGCAGGCCGTACCGGCGGCATCTACGCCTCCGAAGACCTGATCCTGTCCGCCGGCCGCGATATTTCCATCGAAGGCGGTCTGGTGTATTCGGACGGCGAGGCGGCGCTGTTCGCCGGCCGCGATATCAACGTGAGCTCGCTCATCCTGGAGTCGCGCAAGACCACGTACGAAAACAAATCGACGATGTTCAGCCGCGACATCTACCAGGCCACCGAGACGACGCAGGAGGCGCTGGTCGCCGGGGTGAGCGCGAAGGGCGACACCACCCTCGCCGCGAAAGGGAACGTCGAGCTCAAGGGCGCCTATGTCGGCAGCACGGAAGGCATCACGACGCTCTACAGCGAGGAGGGCGACGTCAACATCACCACGCTGACGCTTAAGTACTCCAAGGAGGAGTCGCGCGAGCGCGTAGGCTTCTTCGCCGACGCGCAGGCCGGCAGCGCCTCCGGCGAGACTTCCGCGGGCGGTCCGGAGACGATCGCGAGGAACGACCGTGCGACCATCAATAACCGCGAGTCGGCCGATCCCGATGCGCACAAGGCCTCGGCCTTCACCGGGCTCATGATCGAGAAGCACGTGCGCGGCTCGACCGCCCCCCACGCGCTCGGACGCAGGGGGGAGGCCAAGGCGGCCCAA
>QGUL01000264.1 GCA_003242425.1 Pseudomonadota bacterium
GAGCGCGGCAACGACGAAGGCAAGTCCGGCCGCGCGCGCGTGACGCTCGACCGGCGACAGGGCGCGGGCTTCAACGTAAACGCGGCGCTCGCCGCGCGGCCCTATCACGAGCACGTGCTGGCCGCGGCGAAGGCCCACAACCTCGATCCCGCGCTGATCCACGCCGTCATCGCCGCCGAATCCAACTACCGCGCCGGCGCGGTCTCGCCTAAAGGCGCGATCGGCCTCATGCAGGTGATGCCGGACACGGGCGCGCGCTTCGGCGTCTCGGCCAAGGCGCTGCGCGACCCGCAGGTCAACATCGAGGTGGGCACCCGTTATCTCGCCTGGCTGATCGACCGCTTCAACGGCGATTTGCAGCTCGCGCTCGCGGGCTACAACGCGGGCGAGCTCGCCGTGGTCCGTCACGGCAACCGCATTCCGCCCTATGCCGAAACGCGAGCCTACGTGCCCCGGGTACTGAACTTCTACGACCGCTTGCGCGGCCGGCAGTACGCCTCGGCCGAACGTTGAGCCGCCTAGCGGCGGCGGTGCCGGTGATGACGCGGCGCGTCGCGGTAGAGCCAGCGCAGCAGCTCGTCCTGCGCGGCCTGGCTCGCCGCCGCCTGCGGATGATTGACGATGAATGCGAAGGCCAGTCGCCGTCCGTCTTCAGTATCGACATAACCGGCGAGGCTGCGCACGTCGTTGAGCGATCCCGTCTTCACGTGCGCCTGGCCGGCCACCGCGCTGTACTGCAGGCGCTTCTGCATGGTGCCGTCGGCGGCCACCAGCGGCAGCGAGGCGATGAACTCCGGCATCACGGGGCTGCGGTAAGCGGCGATGAGCAGTCGCACAAGGTTGCCGGCGCTCACGCGCGCGATGCGCGACAGGCCCGAACCGTTCTCGATCGACAGCTCCGGCATCGCCAGGCCGCGCTCGGCGAGCCAGTCGCGCACGATTTCCGCGGAAGTGTCGTAGCGCCCGGGCGGCTGCCGCTCCGCCGAAATCGTGAGGAAAAGCTGGCGCGCGATGACGTTGCTGCTGTACTTGTTCATGTCGCGCACCGCTTCCGCCGCGCTTTGCGATTCCAGGACGGCGAACGGGACCGCGCCGAGCGGCACCAGTCCGTCGCGCACCGAGCCCGAAAGCGTGCCGCCCAGCTCGTGCCACATGGCGTGGAACATGCCCCAGGCGAACTTGTCGGCGGGCAGCAGCGCGAGCGCCCAATGGCGCGTGTCGCACTGGTCGGGCATGGCGCCGGCGAAACGCACCGTGACCCGGTCCCCTTCTTCCGCGACCAGCGGCTTGATGTCGCGCCGCCAGTCTTCGCAGGGGCCCTCGACCGTGGCGACTTCGTTCTCCAGACGCAACTGCGCGAGCGGCGGCTGCGACAGGATGTTCACCGTGCGCGTGTGCGGATCGGGGATGAAGGCGAAGCGCACCGCCTTGAAGTTCAGCAGCAGCGCGTCGGCACCGACGTTGTAGGGCCGCAGCGGTTCCCGATCGAAGCGCGCGGCATCGTGCATGCCGGGATCGAAATAGCTGCGGTCGAGCACCAGGTCGCCCTTGATGTCGCGCAGCCCGCGTGCGCGCAGCTCCTTCAACAGCAGCCAGAAACGCTCGACGGTGAGCTTCGGATCGCCGTAGCCCTTGAGGATCAGATCGCCGTGCAGCACGCCGTCCTCGAGCGGCCCGTCCAGATAGACTTCGGTGCGCCAGGTGTAGGCCGGCCCGAGCAGCTCCAGCGCGGCGAAGCCGGTGATGAGCTTCATCACCGAAGCGGGGTTCATCGCCCGGTCGGCGTTGTGCGAGACGAGCGGCGCGGCGTCGTTCACGTCCTGGACGACCAGCGCGACGCTGGAAGAGGGAATACCGGCGCGCTTGAGTTCGGCGACCACGGGCGCCGGAAGCCTGGCGAAGGCGGGCGCGGCGGCAAGCGCGCAAAGCAATAGAACGACGACGCGGCGCAGCATGGCTGGCGAGACTTTGAAGGTGGCGGAAAGTATGCCACCGGCTTCGCGGGCGGGCTTCAGCGCAGCAGCTCGCACTCCAGCCGGCGCAGCCGGGCCTCCAGCGTCTCGATGCGGTCGAGATAGGCGAGGGCGAGCGCGATCCCGGTGGTGTCGAGCTCGAAGTCGCGCCGCAGCCGGGCGGCCTGGCGCGCCTTGAGAATGCAGCGCGCGCTGAACCGCCAGCCGCCGGTGACCTGCTGCGGTTCGAAGACGCCGAACTCCACCAGTTCGGCGATCAGCTCGCGGGCGAGGCCGGAGGCCTGCGCCAGCTCGTCGAGATCCACCTCGGTCGCGTCGTCGAGGAAATGGGTCATGACATGCCTCCGCGGTGTGCGCGCGGATTGAAATTCGAGATGCTGCGCAGTTTTTCGTACAGCGCCTTTTCTTCCTCGGACAGCGAGGTCGGCGTCACGATCTGCAGCACGCAGTAGAGGTCGCCCGCGCCGCCGCCGGGTTTGGGCAGGCCCTTGCCGGCAAGACGCAGCTTCTGCCCGGCGCGGCTGCCCGGACGCACGGCGAGCTTCACGCGGCCGTCGAGGGTGGGCACTTCCACCTCCGCGCCCAGCACCGCTTCCCAGGGCGCGAGCGGCAGCTCGACGTAAAGGTCGTGGCCGGCCGGCTTGAACAGCGGGTGCGGCCGCAGCCTGATGGTGAGGTAGAGATCGCCGGGCGGGCCGCCGGCGATGCCCGGGCCGCCCTTGCCGCGCACGCGCAGCCGCTGGCCGTCCACCGCCCCTTTGGGCACCCGCACACGGGTGCGCTGCCCGCGCAGATCCAGCTCGATTTCCGTGCCGTGCGCCGCTTCCTCCAGGCTCAGATTCGCGGTCGCCTCGTAGTCCTCGCCGGGCATGCTGAAGCCGCGGCGGCCGCCCCCGGCCCGGCGGCTGAAGCCGCCGAACTGCGCGAAGAGATCGCCCAGGTCCAGACCTTCGAAGAGGCCGGCGCCGAAACGCGTCTGCCAGTCCTGGGAGGGTTCGAAGTCCTCGCCCGGCCGGAAGCGGCCGAGCTGGTCGTAGGCCGCGCGCTTTTCCGGGTCCGAGAGCGTCTGGTAGGCCTCGGCCACTTCCTTGAAGCGCTCTTCGGCGTCCGGTTCCTTGGAAACGTCCGGATGGTATTTGCGCGCGAGCTTGCGGTAGGCCTTCTTGATGTCGTCCAAACTCGCGCTGCGGTCGACACCCAGGATGGCGTAGTAGTCCTTGTATTTCATGGCAGCGGCGAGTCGGTGAAAGTCACGATGCGTACAACATGCCCGCGCACCGGCCCATATTCAAGCCGGGCGGGGTGTCCAAAACAAAAGGCCGGACAGTCTCCGGCCTTTACTTCCATCACCAAAGGGGTTGGCAGCGGATCGTGCTGCCCGGCGCCGGCTCGGCCGGCCGCTTCTTAGGCGGTGCGGTTGCGGCGGGTCAGCGCTTCGCTCAGACCGCTGCGGGCCGCCAGCACGAAACCATAAGCGACAACAGCAACCCCGATTAATTGCAACACCGCGGTCAAGATTTCCATGTTTACTCTCCTTCAGGACGGCACCATTGCCGTCTCAGAGAGCATTGTGCGGCCGCGATTGCTGCGATGCAAAATGAATTATTGCATCGCAGCATAAGTCAGCTATATGAGTGTGACTTATTGCTCAGCGCTCCGGCCGGCGGACGACCTCGCCTTCGATGATCCGGCCGCCGAACTCCTGCCGGAACGCGGCGAAAGGATCGTGCGGCGGCGCTTCGCGCATGCGCCTGCGCAGCGCCCGGGTCTTCCACCACAGCCGCGCGCCGGCAATGACCGCCACCGTCATCACC
>QGUL01000265.1 GCA_003242425.1 Pseudomonadota bacterium
CCGCTCGGCGATGCGGGCGCGCAGGCGCTACATCGGCACGCGCGTCTCGGGACGGTTGCCGAGCAGCCGCTCGACGGCCACCGCCGGCGGCAGCGGCGCCTTGGGCGCTGCCGGCGCCGCCGCGGGCTGGGCTTTCTGGATGTGCTCGAGCACGTCGGCTTTGGTAATGCGGCCGTCGCGCCCGCTGCCGGCGATGCGGCTGGGATCGATCGCATGCTCTTCCACGAGCTTGCGGGCCGCGGGCATGAGGCGTGCGTCCTGACGGGCCTCGGCCGGCGCCGGCGCGGGCGTGGGTTCGACCAGCACAGGCTGCGGCTTCAATGCCGGCGACGGCGTTTCCTTCTCGGCCGCGGCGCCGGCGCTGGGCTTGGCTTCGGTATCGATGACGGCGATCACTTCGCCGGAGGTCACGGTAGCGCCGTTCTGCTTGACGATCCTGGTGAGCACGCCGTCGGCCGGTGCGGGCGTTTCCAGGACCACCTTGTCGGTCTCGATGTCGATCAGGTTTTCATCGCGCTTGACCGCCTGACCTTCCTGCTTATGCCACGCAAGCAACGTCGCTTCGGACACCGACTCCGAGAGCTGCGGCACCTTCACTTCTACAAGCATGATCACTCCGTTCGGTTTCTCGCCTGGCCCACGAGGTCACTGCCAAGCCCAACTGCCCCGCGCGCAACGCGCCCCTTCAGGGATCGGTCCAACCGGGCCGCAAGCCGGAACGGACCATCTCCGCTCCGGCCACCGCGGTCCGCCATAGCTTGCCGAATACCCTGCCTCGAGTCATCGCAATCTGTCACTCGAACTGGCCGAAAGCCATTTCGACGAGCTGTTTCTGCTGCTCGTTGTGTTTGGCCAGATAACCCACCGCGGGCGACGCGCTGGAAGGACGGCCCGCGTAGTACAGCTTCTGGTCCGGACGCATGTTCTCCAGGAAGTAGTGCTGGGTCTGATACCAGGCGCCCTGGTTCTGCGGCTCTTCCTGGCACCACACCACTTCCTTGGCGTTCGGGTACTTACGCATCTGCTCCGCGAACTGCTGGTGCGGGAAGGGATACAACTGCTCGACGCGGATGATCGCGATGTCGTCGGCGCGGCGTTCGCGGCGCGCGAGCAGCAGGTCGTAGTAGACCTTGCCGCTGCAGGCGATGATGCGTTTCACCGCGTTGGTATCGAGCGCGTCGACCTCGCCGATCACGGTCTGGAAGCTGCCTTCCGCAAGCTCCTTGAGCGAGGAAGTCGCCTCGCGCCGCCGCAACAGCGACTTGGGCGTCAGCACGATCAGCGGCTTGCGGAACGGCCGGAGCATCTGGCGGCGCAGCAGGTGGAACATCTGCGCCGGCGTGCTGGGCACGCACACCTGGATGTTGTGCTCGGCGCAAAGCTGCAGATAGCGCTCCAGCCGTGCGGAGGAATGCTCGGGTCCCTGCCCTTCGTAGCCGTGCGGCAGGTACATCACCAGCCCGCACATGCGGCCCCACTTGGCTTCGCCCGAGGTGATGAACTGGTCGATCACCACCTGCGCGCCGTTGGCGAAGTCGCCGAACTGCGCTTCCCAGATCACCAGTTCGTTGGGCGCGGCGCAGGCGTAGCCGTATTCGAAACCGAGCACCGCCTCTTCCGACAGCACCGAATCGATCACCACGAAATCGGCCTGCCCTTCCTGCAGGTTGGAGAGCGGCACATAGGTGCCGGCGTCCCAGCGTTCGCGGTCCTGGTCGTGCAGCACCGCATGCCGGTGCGCGAAGGTGCCACGGCCCGAGTCCTGGCCGGACAGGCGCACGCCGTAGCCGGCCACGAGCAGCGTGGCGTAGGCGAGCGTCTCGGCCATGCCCCAGTCGAGCGGCTGCTTGCCGCGCCCCATCTCGCGGCGCGCCTCGATGACGCGCTCCACCGTGGGATGTAGCTTGAAGTTCTCCGGCACCGTGGTCACGCGCTCGGCCAGACGCTGCAGTTCCTCGATCGGCACCCGGGTGTCCGCGTGCTCCGTCCATTTGGTGTTGAGGAACGGCGTCCAGTCCACCGCGTACTTGCGCTGGAAGTTCGACAGCACCGGGCTCGAGGTATGGCGCCCCTCGTCGAGCGCCTGACGGTATTCCCGGATGAGTTTTTCCGGCTCGTCCTCGGGAATAACGCCCTGCGCCACCAGCTTGTCCGCGTACAGCTTGCGGGTGCCGGGATGCTGGGAGATTTTCTTGTACATCAGCGGCTGGGTGATAAACGGCTCGTCCTGCTCGTTGTGCCCCAGCCTGCGGAAGCACACCAGGTCGACCACCACATCCTTCTTGAACTCTTTGCGGAAGTCCATCGCCAGCTGCATGACGAACACCGCCGCCTCGGGATCGTCGGCGTTGACGTGGAAGATCGGCGCTTCGATCATCTTCGCCACGTCGGTGCAGTAGATGGTCGAACGCGTGTCGCGCGGGTCGGAGGTGGTGAAGCCGATCTGGTTGTTGATGATGATGTGCACCGTGCCGCCGGTGCCGTAGCCGCGCGTCTGCGCGAGGTTGAGCGTTTCCATCACCACGCCCTGCCCCGCGAAGGCGGCATCGCCGTGGATCAGCACCGACATCACCTTGTCGCCGGCGTAGTCCCTGCGGCGATGCTGGCGCGCACGCACCGAGCCCTCGACCACCGGGTTGACGATTTCGAGATGCGAGGGGTTGAAGGCGAGCGACAGATGCACCGGCCCGCCCGGCGTGGCAACGTCGGACGAGAAGCCGTTGTGGTATTTCACGTCGCCCGAGGACAGTTCGCTCACTGCCTTGCCCTCGAATTCCGAGAACAGGTCCTTGGGCGATTTACCGAGGGTGTTGACCAGCACGTTGAGGCGGCCGCGGTGGGCCATGCCGATCACCACTTCCTCCAGGCCGTGGGTGCCCGCGCGGCGCACCAGCTCGTCCATCACCGGAATCAGCGTCTCGCCACCTTCCAGCGAGAAGCGCTTCTGGCCGACGTACTTGGTGTGCAGGTATTTCTCCAGCGTCTCGGCCGCGGTGAGACGTTCGAGGATGCGGATCTTGACGTCGTTGCTGAAGTTGGGGCGCGAACGCACCGACTCCAGACGCTGCTGGATCCAGCGTTTCTGCGCCGGATCGCTCATGTACATGTATTCGGCGCCGATGCTGCCGCAGTAGGTCTCGCGCAGCACCTGCAGGATTTCGCGCAGCGTCATGCGCTCCGGCCCGACCAGCGTGCCGGTGTTGAATTCGGTCTCGAGATCGGCCTCGGTGAGGTCGTAGTAGGCCGGCTCGAGTTCGGGGATGTGCGGCCGCGGCAGGCGCTTCAGCGGATCGAGCTGCGCCCAGCGCGCGCCCATGAAGCGGTAGGCGTGGATGAGCCACAGCACGTAGATCTGCTTGCGCTCGACGCTGAGCTCGCTCAGCGGTCGCGCCCGCAGCATGCCCTGCCTGGCCCGCTGGGCGAAAGCCTCGATGATCGGGCCGTGTGCGACGTCGGGCGCATCGCCGCCCGCGAGGCCGGGCAGCATCTGCATGCGGTCGAAATACTCGCGCCACTCGCTCGGCACGGACTGCGGGTTACTGAGGTACGACTCGTAGAGATCCTCGATGAACGGCGCGTTGCCCCCGAACAGGTAGGAGCTTTCCAGGAACTGCTTCAGCATCGTCACACCTCTCTACGTGCTTTGCGTCCGCCCCGAGCCCGTCGAAGGGGCGGACGGCACTTTCATTTACGGCCGTCCACGATTCGATCGGCTCACATGGACGGCCGTTGCCGCGTCCGCGCGGTGCGTCTCAGCGCTTGTCGATCGGCACC
>QGUL01000266.1 GCA_003242425.1 Pseudomonadota bacterium
GAGATTCATTTGCTTACTTCCGTCAGCAAGCGTTTCGAACGGCCCGATGCAAGCGCCGAGCCGGCGGCAAACGGGAAATTATAGCGAGTCTGCGTAGCGGGGGAGCCCTTCAGCCCGCCGCCCGTTTGGGGGACGCGTGCTGGTGGTCGAAGGCGCGCTCCTTGTACTTGAGGACCTGGCGGTCCAGCTTGTCGATCATCTCGTCGATGGCCGCGTACATATCCTCCTGATCGCCCACCACGCAAATTTCCTTGTTGGGCACACGCAGCACGGCTTCGGCGCGGTGGCGCAGCTTCTCCAGCGTCAGCACGACGCTGGCGTCGATCACCTGATCGCAGTGGCGCATCACGCGTTCCATTTTGGTTTCGATGTAGCTCCGCAAGGCGGGCGTGATGTCGATGTGGTGACCGCTAATGCTGAGATTCATGGCTCTCCTCTCCTCTGTAAGAGTGTGCCCGTTGCGTGAACCGGCCTAGAGCGACTTGCGCAGACTGACCGGCGGAATTTGCATCGCTTCGCGGTATTTCGCGATGGTGCGGCGCGCCACCATGATGCCCTGCTGTCCGAGGATCTCGGAAATCTTGCTGTCTGAAAGCGGCTTTCTGGAATCCTCCGAGCTGACCAGCTGTTTGATCAGCGCCCGGATCGCCGTCGCCGAACAGGCGCCGCCGGCTTCGGTGGCTACATGGCTGCCGAAGAAATACTTCAGCTCGAAAATCCCGCGCGGCGTGGCCATGTACTTCTGCGTGGTCACCCGCGACACCGTCGATTCGTGCAGGCCGAGGATTTCGGCGATTTCGCGCAGCACCAGCGGGCGCATCGCCACCTCGCCGTGCTCGAAGAAATGGCGCTGGCGGTCGACGATCGCCTGCGACACCCGTAGGATGGTCTCGAAGCGCTGCTGCACGTTCTTGATCAGCCAGCGCGCCTCCTGCAGCCGGCTGGATAGTTCGCCGTTCGCCAGATGGCGGTTGCTCTGCAGAATGTCGGCATAGATGCGGTTGATGCGCAGCTTCGGCATCGCCTCGGGATTGAGGCTGGCGATCCAGCTGCCCTTGATCTTGCGCACGATGACGTCGGGCACGACGTAGCGGGTCTCCACTGGACCGTACTTGGCGCCGGGACGGGGATCGAGGCTCTGGATCAGCTTGTGCGCGGTGCGCAGCGCCGTCTCGTCGCAATTGAGCAGCCGGCGCAGCCGGGTGAAATCGCGCGAGGCGAGCAGCGGCAGGTGCTCGCGCACGATGCGCAGCGCCAGGGCGCGGCCGGGTGTGGCGGCGGGCAGCGCTTCGAGCTGCAGCGCCAGGCACTCCGACGGAGAGCGGGCACCCACACCGGTGGGCTCCATGTTCTGCAGATGACGCAGCGCGATGTGCAGTTCGTCGGGCTCGACCTCCAGCTCGGCGGGGAGCATCTCGGCGATCTCCTCCAGCGACTGGGTGAGGTAGCCGTCTTCGTCCAGCGCGTCGATGAGCAGCGCGACGAGGCTGCGGTCGCGGGCCGAGAGCTGGGTGAGCAGCAACTGCTGCATCAGGTGGTCGCGCAGCGTCGGTGCCGCCGCGGGCAGCTGCGGGTAGTCGTTGTCCTCCTCGTCGCGCGCTTCGCCGCCGAAGGCGGTGTCGAAGGTCCAGTCAGAAGCGGCGGCGGGCGGCTCGTCGTAGGCGGGTTCGGCGGGCGCCTGGATTTCGCTTGCGGGCGTGTCGGCGAGGCTGAGGCCGTTCGGCGCCGGGACGACCGCGTCCTCTTCGTCTTCCGCGCGTTCCAGCAAGGGGTTGTCCGCCAGGAACTTCTCCAATTCCTGGTGCAGCTCAAGCGTGGACAGTTGCAGGAGACGGATGGACTGCTGCAACTGCGGGGTCAGCGTGAGGTGCTGAGAAAGCTTGAGTTGCAGCGTTTGTTTCATGGACCGCGGCTAGGATTCTTACGGGCCCGGGAAGGCCGGCGCCGCCCCGCTGGCGAGCGTCCCAGCGCTACAGGCGGAAGTGTTCGCCGAGGTACACCCTACGGACGCTCTCATTATAAACAATCTCCTCCGGCCGCCCGGAGGCGAGCACCGTGCCTTCGTTAATTATGTACGCTCTGTCGCAAATCCCCAGTGTTTCCCGGACGTTATGGTCGGTGATCAGCACCCCGATGCCGCGTTCCTTGAGGAAGCGGATGATGCGCTGGATGTCCAGCACGGCGATGGGGTCGACGCCGGCGAAAGGCTCGTCGAGCAGGATGAAGGAAGGCTGGGTGGCGAGCGCTCGGGCGATTTCGACCCGTCGCCGTTCGCCGCCGGACAGCGACAGCGCGGTGGCATCGCGCAGGTGGGCGATGTGCAGCTCGTCGAGCAGGGCGTTGAGCCGCTGTTCGATTTCCTCCGGTTCCAGGTCCTGCAATTCCAGCACGGCGCGCACGTTCTCCTGAACCGTGAGGCGCCGGAACACCGAGGCTTCCTGCGGCAGATAGGACAGGCCCAGGCGCGCGCGGCGGTGGATCGGCAGCCGGGTGATGTCCTGATCGTCGATGTAGATGCTGCCGCCGTTGGCCGCCACCAGCCCGACGATCATGTAGAAGCAGGTCGTCTTGCCGGCGCCGTTCGGCCCGAGCAGGCCCACCACTTCGCCGCTCGCCACTTCGAGCGAGACGTCGTGGACCACCGTGCGCTTCTTGTAGCGCTTGTTGAGGTTGACCGCCCGCAGGTGGCTGGCGCGTGCGGCGACGGGCCGCGTGACGAGGCTGCTGTCGGGTGCGTTCAAGGCGCGTCCCCGATCTCGGTGGAGGGTTGCAGACGGGCGGGCGGGTTGGCGCGTTCCTCCTTCTGCTTGGGCTGGATGACTGCCCGCACGCGCGCGTCGCCGCCGGCCATGGGCGCTGCGTTCCGGTTGCTCTTCACGGTGAAGAAATCGGCGCGCACGTCGTAGGAGATGTAGTTGCCCCGCACTTCGTCCTTTTCACGGGTCAGGCGCGCGTTGTCGAACAGCTCGACGAACTGCTTGCGGCCGTCGTATTCGATACGCAGCGCCTCGCCGTCGATCCATTCGTTGGTGCCTTCCCGGCGCTCCCTGAACGTGGCCGGGTTGCCGTAGGCCGTGGCGTGCTCGAAACCGGTCTCGTCCTGGCGCACCACCAGCCGGTCGGCGCGCAGCACGAAATCGCCCTGCGTCAGCACCACGCGTCCTTCGAACACCGCCACGCGCTTGGTGTCATCGACGGTCAGACGGTCCGACTCGATGTTGATCGGCTGCTCGCGGTCGGCGCGCGCAGCCGACGCCGTCTCCACGGGCAGGACGATCAGACACCACGCCGCCAACAGGCGCGCGCAGAAGCGACGGCTGGATTCGAATATCTGCAATGTGCGTGCGGGAGGGCGGACCCTCGGCTGTTTCCAAAAAAGTGACGAGACGGCTAGCGCCCGCTTCCGCCCGATTTTACGTAAACCCCGCTCACGCGGGAGCCCAGTTTCATTTGGCCGGTCTGGTTGTCGACTTCCATCCCGACCCCTTTGAGCCGCGAGGCGCCTTCGGTGATCAGCACTGCCTCCGGCGTGCGCGCGAGCTGCTTGTCCGGAAAGACCTGCAGGTAGCTCGTTTCCACGCGCAGTTCGGGCTTTTCGGCGGTGGCGGTCCGCCTCACCACGACGTTGTCGTAGAGCCGGACTTCCTCGCCGGTGCCGATCACCAGTCCGCGGTCGGCGGGGGTGTGCACGGGCGGGGGCACGGGGCGGTATGGGGTCAAATGCGGGGGGGTTCGTTCGCTCGTGCGGTGTGGCGGGAAATGTCACA
>QGUL01000267.1 GCA_003242425.1 Pseudomonadota bacterium
TTTGACGGCTTTCCTCCGCAAGGCGCCGTTCATTATTTCCGGCGCTGGGCGGCGGATCTCTCCGACCAGTCCACCAAGGCGCGCCACTATCCCGGCGTCGACAAGGCCCATCTGTTCCGCGACGGCTACATCGCCGAACGCTCCGGCCACACCCGCGGCAGCACCGTCGATCTGACGCTGATCGACCTGAAGACCGGCAAGGAGCTGCCCATGGGAACGCCCTTCGATTTCTTCGGCCCCGAGTCCTGGCCTTCGTACCAGGAATTGCCCGCGGAACAGCGCGCGCACCGCGCCTTGCTGCAGCAGGTCATGAAACGCCACGGGTTCCGCCCGCTGCGCGAGGAGTGGTGGCATTTCACCCTGGAGAACGAGCCGTATCCGGATACCTACTTCGACTTTCCGGTGGAGTGAGACGGTTTCCGGATGGAACAGGCAGGCGCGATTCGGTGTGACCGGGCGGTGCGCCGCATCGTAGAATGCCGGGGTTCGATGAAAGCCGGACCATGTGGCCAGAATTAAAAGAACGCATCGCCGAAACCCTTAAAACCGTCGTCCCGCTCATTGCGCTAGCCTGCCTGTTCCAGATCACGCTGGTCCACGCGCCGCTCGAGGTTTTCCTGCAGTTCCTGGCCGGCTCGGTGCTGGTGATCGTGGGGATGCTGCTGCTTTTCATCGGGGTGGATCTGGGCATCCTGCCCATGGGCCGCTTCATCGGCGCCGAGCTGCCGAGGAAAGGTTCCATTGCCCTGATCGTGGGCGTAGCCTTCGTGCTGGGCTTCGCCACCACCGTTGCCGAGCCCGATGTGCTGGTGCTCGCCACGCAGGTGGACCGTATCTCCGGCGGCGAGATCAAGGGTTCCCTGGTCCTCTATGTGACGGCGCTGGGAGTGGGCTTCTTCGTCGCCCTTGCCATGGCCAGGGTGCTGTTCGGGGTGTCGATGCGGCTGCTGCTCACGATCTCCTTCGCCGCGGTGCTGCTGCTGTCCTTCGCGGCGCCGCCGGACTTCATTCCGCTGGCCTATGACGCGGGCAGCGTCACGACCGGCGTACTGACGGCGCCGGTGGTCATCGCGCTCGCGGTGGGCATCACTTCGGTGCTTGCGGGGCGTTCGTCTGTGGCCGACGGTTTCGGTCTGCTGGGTTTCGCCTCCATCGGCCCCATCCTTGCCATCCTCCTCATGGGGATCTGGCTGCGGTGAACTGGATCGTCCTGCTCGAAGAAGTCGCCCATACCGCCTGGAGCGTGATCATGGCGGTATTGCCGCTCGCGGCGCTGTTCCTGGTTGTCCAGGTCTTTCTGCTCGATCTGCCGCGCAAGGACATCCGGAACATCCTGATGGGCAGCCTGCTGGCGGCCGCGGGCCTGTTCCTGTTCCTGCTCGGCGTGCATATCGGTTTCATGCCTTTCGGCCAAGCCATTGGCGAAGCGCTGGGAACGCTGTCGTACAAGTGGCTGCTGCTGCCCGCCGGCGTGGCGCTCGGTTTCATCACCACCTGGAGCGAACCGGCCGTGCGTATCCTGGCCGACCAGGTCGACGAGGCTTCGAACGGTTCCATCCCCCGCCTGATGGTGCTGACCGCGATCTGCGTCGGGGTGTCGGTCTGGACGGGGCTCGGGCTGCTGCGCATCGGTTACGAGATCCCGCTGCTCTATCTGCTGGTGCCCGGCTACCTGGCGGTGATCGTGATCATGTGGTTCAGCGACAAGGATTTCGTGGCGATCGCCGTGGACGCCGGTGGTGTCGCGACCGGGCCGCTGGCCAACACCTTTCTGCTCGCGCTCGCGTTGGGCACCGCGTCCTCGATCGGCGGCCAGAATCCCATCGTGAACGGTTTGGGCTTCGTGGCGCTGATCGCACTGGCGCCCATCACGTCGCTCATGGTGCTGGGGTTGCTCGTTCGGTGGAAAGAATCGCGTATGGAGATCTGATATGCCTAGACCGTCTTTGATTGTGACCATCGTGCGCAAGGGATGGGGGCACACCGCATTGGAGGCCTCCGTCAAGGCGGGCGCCACCGGCGGTACGGTGTT
Source organism: Pseudomonadota bacterium (assembly GCA_003242425.1). GTDB lineage: Bacteria > Pseudomonadota > Gammaproteobacteria > Burkholderiales > SG8-39 > ZC4RG42. Next base: position 2,033 of record QGUL01000267.1, read on the forward strand.
GCAAGGGCGCGGCATCGGCGTCAACGAGAAGGGCTCGATCTTCGGCATCCCGATCGAGCCGGAGAAGGAGATCGTGCTGACGCTCACCGACTCGGATCAGTGCGACACGATCCTGCAGGAGATCATGCGCGCGACCGAGCTCGAACAGCCCGGCCGGGGGCTCGCCTTCGTCATGCCGGTCGAAAAGGTCGTGGGCATGCCCCATATCGGGGAAGAGCCCAAAGGCTGAGCGGCGCGGGCAGGTCCGGATGGAAACGAGTCCGCAGGACGACGAACGGTACATGCGCGAAGCGCTGGCGCTCGCGCACGAGGCCTGGCGGGCGGGCGAAGTGCCGGTGGGCGCGGTGGTGGTGCACGAGGGCGAGATCGTCGGGCGCGGCTACAACGCGCCGATTTCGCGCAGCGATCCGACGGGCCACGCGGAAATCATGGCCTTGCGCGATGCCGCGCGCCGGTTGCAAAACTACCGGCTGACCGGCTGCGTGCTGTACGTGACGCTGGAGCCCTGCGCCATGTGCGCCGGCGCGATCATGCATGCGCGCCTCGCCCGGGTCGTCTACGGTGCGCGCGATCCCAAGACGGGCGCCTGCGGAAGTGTGGTGGATCTGTTCGCCGAACGGCAACTCAATCACCACGCCGAGGTCACGGGCGGCGTGCTGGCGGAGGAGTGCGGCGCCCTGTTGAGCGCCTTTTTCGAGGAGCGCCGCCGCATGCAGAAGGAAAAGCGCACCGATGCGCATTGAAATCGTGCTCTCCACGCAGCAGCTCACGCTCTACGGCGACGGCGGAGAGGTGTTGAAACGCTACCCGGTGTCGACCTCGCGTTACGGCGCGGGGGAGCGCCGCGGCAGCTATCAGACGCCGCGCGGGCGTCACATCATCCGCGCCAAGATCGGCCACGGCGCGCCGCTCAATACCGTGTTCGTCGCCCGCCGGCCCACGGGCGAGATCTATACGCCCGAGCTCGGCGCGCGCCATCCCGACCGCGACTGGATTCTCACCCGCATCCTGTGGCTGTCGGGCTGCGAGCCGGGCTTCAACCGGCTGGGCGAGGTCGACACCATGCGGCGCTACATCTACATCCACGGCGCGCCGGATTCAGTGCCCATGGGCGTGCCGGGTTCCATCGGCTGCGTGCGCATGCGTAACGCGGATCTGGTCGAGCTCTTCGATCTCGTGCCCGTCCGCACGCCGGTGCTGATCGAAGAGTAGGGCGCTTCATCCCGGCAGAAACCGCGAGATGCCGTGCAGGGCGAGGCCGACCAGCCCGCCGATCAGCGTGCCGTTGATGCGCACGAACTGCAGATCCTTGCCGACGGCGATTTCGATCTTGCTGCTTACTGTGTGAGCGTCCCAGGCGTGGACCGTTTGCGCGATGAGGTCCGCCATGCCGTGGCGCCCGGTCGCGGCCGCCTGCTCGACGATGGAACGCAGCAGGCGGTTCGCCTTGCGCCGCACGGCTTCGTCCTCCTGCAGGCGGTCGGCGAAGGCGTGGATCGCCGCGGTGAGATGGGCGCGGATGCGCGCGTCGGGCTTGGCGACGTCCGCGGCGACCCCGGCGCGCAGATCGTTCCACAGGCTTTGCAGATAGCGCGCGACGGTGGGGTGGGCGATGAGTTCCGCCTTGAGCGCCTTGGCGCTTTCGTGCAGTTCGGGCGAGGGGCGCAGGGCTTCGGCAATTCGGCGAGCTGCTCGTCGAGTTTCACGCGCCAGGG
>QGUL01000268.1 GCA_003242425.1 Pseudomonadota bacterium
TTCGTGTTCACGAGCGTGTTCATGTTCGCCCGCTCGGCGGAGGACCTGGCGCTCCTGCTCAACGTCATGACCGGCTTCGACGCGCGCGATTCCACCAGCCTCGAGCGCGCACCGGAGGATTACACGCGTTCGCTAAGCAACCCGCTTGCCGGGCTGCGCATCGGGCTGCCGCGCCAGTACTTCGGCGAGGGGCTGGCCGACGACGTGCGCGCGGCGGTCGAGGCCGCGCTCGAGGAACTGCGCAAACAGGGCGCGAGCACGGTGGACATCGATCTGCCCAACTGCGGGCTGTCGGTGCCTGCCTACTACGTGATCGCGCCGGCCGAGGCCTCCTCCAACCTCTCGCGCTTCGACGGCGTGCGCTACGGCTACCGCGCGCCCGAGTACGCCGATCTGGACGACATGTACTGCAAGACCCGCGCGCAGGGTTTCGGCGCGGAGGTGAAGCGCCGCATCCTGATCGGCACCTATGTGCTCTCGCACGGCTACTACGACGCCTACTACCTGCAGGCGCAGCGTGTGCGGCGCCTGATCGCCGAGGACTTCAAGGCCGCGTTCAAGCAATGCGACGTGATCGTCGGGCCCACCACGCCCACCGTCGCCTTCAAGCTCGGCGAGAAGGCTTCCGATCCGGTGCAGATGTATCTCAACGACATCTACACCATCGCCGCCAACCTCGCCGGCCTGCCCGCGATGTCCATTCCCTGCGGCTTCGGCGCCAACGGCCTGCCGGTGGGACTGCATCTGGTGGGCAACTACTTCGACGAAGCGCGCATGCTCAACGTCGCGCACCGCTACCAGCTCGCGACCGACTGGCACAAGCGCATGCCGCAGGGGATCGAATGATGGAATGGGAAGTCGTCATCGGCCTGGAAACGCACGTCCAGCTTTCCACCGCTTCGAAAATCTTCTCCGGCGCCTCGACCGCCTTCGGCGCGGCGCCCAATACCCAGGCCTCGGCGGTCGATATCGCCCTGCCGGGCGTGCTGCCGGTCCTGAACAAGGGCGCGGTCGAGCGCGCGATCCGCTTCGGGCTCGCCATCGGCGCGAAGATCAACCGGCGCTCGGTGTTCGCGCGCAAGAACTACTTCTATCCGGACCTGCCCAAGGGCTATCAGATCAGCCAGTACGAGCTGCCGATCGTCGAAGGCGGCGAGATCCGCATCCTCACTTCGCAGGGTGAGAAGAGCATCCGCCTCACGCGCGCGCATCTGGAGGAGGACGCGGGCAAATCCCTGCACGAGGACTTCCACGGCATGTCGGGCATCGACCTCAACCGCGCCGGCACGCCGCTGCTCGAAATCGTCTCCGAACCGGACATGCGTTCCGCGGAAGAAGCCGTCGCCTACGCCAAGGCGCTGCACGCGCTGGTGCGCTGGATCGACATCTGCGACGGCAACATGCAGGAAGGCTCGTTCCGCTGCGACGCTAACGTCTCGGTGCGGCGCAAGGGCGATCCCAACTTCGGTACCCGGCGCGAGATCAAGAACCTCAACTCCTTCCGCTTCCTGCAGCAGGCGATCGAGTACGAGGTGAAGTGGCAGATCGAGACGCTGGAGGATGGCGGCAGGATCGAACAGGCCACCGTGCTCTTCGATCCCGATACCGGTGAGACCCGCGCCATGCGCACCAAGGAGGACGCGCACGACTACCGCTACTTCCCCGATCCCGACCTGCCGCCGCTGGTGCTGAGCGAGGAGTGGATCGAGCGCGTGCGCGGCGAGCTGCCCGAGCTGCCGCACATGAAACAGGAGCGCTATCAGCGCGAGCTGGGCCTGTCGGCCTACGACGCCCAGACCCTTACCCAGTCGCGCGAAATGGCGGCCTACTTCGAGGACGTGGTCGCGCGCCTGGGCGGCGCCGAAGGCGGCGCAGCGAAGACGGCGGCCAACTGGGTGATGGTCGAACTGTCCGGCGCGTTGAACCGCAGCGGGCTTGCCATCGAACAGGCGCCGGTTACGAGCGCGCAGCTCGCGCGGCTCATCGCGCGCATCCGCGACAACACCATTTCCGGCAAGATCGCCAAGGAGCTCTTCGACGCGATCTGGCAGGGCGAGGCGACGGGCGAGGACGCGGTCGATACGCTCATCGAGCGCAAGGGGCTGAAGCAGATCAGCGACGTCGGCGCGCTGACCGCGATCGTCGAGGAAGTGATCGCCGCCAATCCCAAGTCGGTGGATGAATACCGCGGCGGCAAGGAAAAGGCGCTTAACGCGCTGGTCGGTCAGGCCATGAAAGCCACCAAGGGCAAGGCCAATCCGGCCCAGCTCGCCGAACTGTTCCGCAACAAGCTGGCGAGCTAGCGCGAAGCCTTGGTCTGCGAAGACGCGCCGCGCGTCAGTTGCAGATAGCGGCGCTTGTCCTCGTCGTAGCGCTGGGTGATGGCGGCGGCTTCGCGCTGTTTCGCCTCGAACAGCGAGCGGTAGGTGGCCAGCTCCGCTTCGTTCGCTTCCACTTCGCGCTGCAGCCTGGCCGGCAGGGGTTTGCCCTGCGCTTCGTACTGCTTCGCCTGTTGGGCGAGCTCGTCGCGGCGGGCCTCGGCTTGCGCGAGCTGGTGCTGCATGTTCTGCAGCGCTTCGCGGCTCTGCGCCAGCGCCCGCTCGCGCGCATAGTCGATGTCCTCCGCGCTGGCGTAGGTCTTGAGCAGCGCCTCGTTCTTGCGCGCCTCCTCGCGTGCGCGCTTTTCGGCTTCCTGGCGCTCGCGTTCCTGGGCTTCGCGCGCGGCGAGCTCTTCGGGGCTCAGTGCGCCGGCCGTGCGTTTGGTTACGACACCCTGACGGTTCAATTGCACATGGGCTTTGCCGGTCGCCTCGCTCGGCAGGCGGTCGCTGTAATGCACCACGCCCTTGTCGTCGACCCAGCGGTAGAGCTGCTGCGCAGCCAGGCCGGAAGGGGTTTGGGACAGCGCCGCGACGAGACCCAGCAAAGCCACCTTGTGCAATCGATCAGGCATAGCCTACGGCTCCATAGTGACGTCTGTACTCGCTGATCGCCTGCAGATACTTGGCGAACTCGGGTTCGTTCTTCAAATAGTCCAGCAGATCGTCGGCGGTGGCGATCGCGATGACCGGCACGCCGTAACGTTCCTCGACTTCCTGCACCGCGGATTTGTCGCCGGTGCCGCGCTCCATGCGGTCGAGCGAAATGGCCACGCCCGCCAGTTGCGCGCCATGCGCTTCCAGGATGGCGGCCGCTTCACGCACCGCCGTGCCGGCCGTCATCACATCGTCGATCACCAGCACGCGGCCCTGGAGCGGCGCGCCGATGATGCTGCCGCCTTCGCCGTGATCCTTCACTTCCTTGCGGTTGAAGGCGTAGGGCACGTCGCGGCCCATGCGCGCCAGCTGCATCGCCGTGCCGGCGGCGAGCGCAATGCCTTTGTACGCCGGACCGAAAAGCATGTCGAACGCCACTCCCGAGGAAAGGATGGCTTTTGCGTAAAATTCCGCGAGTCGATCCAACCGGGCTCCGGTGTTGAACAGGCCGGCGTTGAAAAAGTACGGGGTGGTCCTGCCGGATTTCGTCACAAAACTGCCGAAACGCAGCACACCGCAGTCGATACAGAAGCGGATAAAGTCCTGCCTGAATTCCGTCACAACTTGTTCCTTCGAAGCGCTAATCATGTCAATGGATGCTCGGGTCGCCGGGGGGGCTCCCCCCTACCTGCTTCGGCAAAGCGTTGACCGCCCCCTCTGCC
>QGUL01000269.1 GCA_003242425.1 Pseudomonadota bacterium
CGGGCGGGGCGCGTGGGGATGAAGGAGGGGGGGGTGCGGGGCGGGAATTCCGCCGCGGCCGGGGGGTTCCCCTCAACCCGCCACAACGCCGCGCGCGAGATCTGGGTGGCGGCGCGCTCCGGCGGCTACCATTTCCGCTATGCCGACGGCCGCTGGCGCAACACCCGCGACGGCGAGGAGCTGTTCTCCGCCCTGGCGCGCTACATCGGCGAACAGGCAGGCGAGCCGGTGCGGCTCGGCTGATCAGAACAACTGGTCGAGCACTTCCTCGATGGTACGCGAGCCGGGCTGTTCCGGCGGCGGCGTCTGTTTCAACGGCGGCACGTTCTCTTCATAGAAGTATTCGGTCAGGGTGCCGGCCGGATCGCGCAGCCCGGTTTCCGGATCGATCGACACCGCCACCACCCCTTCGGGCATCACCAAGTCCGCAGGCGGAATGTCCTTGAGCGCGCTGCGCATGAAGTCTATCCAGATCGGCAGCGCCGCCACGGCGCCGGTCTCGTTCGTTCCGAGCTTCCTGGGTTGATCGAAGCCCACCCACGCCACGCCGACCAGGTTCGGCTGATAGCCCGCGAACCACGCGTCGACGTTGTCGTTGGTCGTGCCCGTCTTGCCGGCGAGATCCAGGCGGCCGAGCTGCATGGCCCGCACCGCGGTACCGGTGCGTACCACCTCCTGCAGCATGGTGTGCATGACGAAGGCGTTGCGGCGGTCGATGACGCGCAGCGACTCGTCGCCGGCGCGCCGCGGTTCGGCCTGCGCTAGGACGTTGCCGCGGTCGTCGACGATCTTCTCGATGAAATAAGGCTCGACACGATAGCCGCCGTTGGCGAACACCGTGTAGGCCTGGGCCATTTGCCAGGGCGTCACCGATCCGGCGCCGAGTGCCATGGTGAGATAGGGCGGATGACGTTCCGGCGTGAAGCCGAAGCGCCGGATGTAGTCCTGCGCGTATTGCGGGCCGATGGCCTGCAGCAGGCGGATCGACACCATGTTCTTCGACTTGGCGAGCGCCGTGCGCATGCGGATCGGGCCTTCGTACTTGCCGTCGTAGTTCTTCGGCTCCCACACCTGGCCGCCCGTCATGTTGGCATCGACCACTACGGGCGCGTCGTTGATGATGGTGGCGGGGGTGAAGCCCTTTTCGAGCGCGGCGGAATAGATGAAGGGCTTGAAGGCCGAGCCGGGCTGCCGCCAGGCCTGGGTCACGTGGTTGTACTTGTTGCGCCAGAAATCGAAGCCGCCGACCAGCGCGCGCACCGCGCCGGTTTGCGGATCGAGTGCGATGAAAGCGGCCTCGGCCGCCGGCAGTTGCAAGAGCTGCCACCGGCCTTTCGCATCCTTGCGGATGCGCACGATCGCGCCGCGGCGGATCTTCTTGTTGGGCGGCGCCTGCGCGCTCAGCATGGATTGAGCGAAGCGCAGACCTTCGCCGCTGATCGTGACCGTCTCGCCGCCGCGACGATAGGCCTTGACCTGTTTCGCGCTCGCATCGAGCACCACCGCGGCGAGCAGATCGCCGCTGTCCGCGTACGGATGCAGCACTTCGTCGAGCACATCCTCGCCGGCGTTCGCGGGCAACTCCACATACGCCTCGGGACCACGGTAGCCGTGACGCCGGTCGTATTCCAGCAGTCCTTCCCGCAAGGCCGCGACGGCGGCCTCCTGATCCTTGGAGTGAACCGTGGTGTAAACGCGGAAGCCCGCGGTGTAGACGTCCTCCGGATAGCGTTCGTAGAGCACCTGCCGGACCATCTCCGCCAGGTACTGCGCGTCTGTCTGGGACGTGTCCGCGACCTCGCGCACGATGGTGAGTTTCTGCGTCTGCGCCTGGGCGAGCTGCTCGTCGTCGATGAACCCCAGCTCGTGCATGCGCCGCAGCACGTAGAGCTGACGCTGCTTGGCGCGGCTGAAGTTCACCACCGGGTTGTAGCTCGACGGCGCCTTGGGCATGCCGGCCAGCATCGCCGCCTCGGCGAGCGTCACGTCCTTGAGCGCCTTGCCGAAGTAGGTCTGCGCCGCGGCGGCGAAGCCGTAGGCGCGCTGGCCGAGATAGATCTGGTTCAGGTAGATCTCGAGGATCTGGTCCTTGCTGAGGGTCGATTCGATCTTGAAGGCCAGCAGGGCCTCGTAGAGCTTGCGGGTCCAGGTTTTCTCGCTGGACAGGAAAAAGTTCCGGGCCACCTGCATGGTGATGGTGCTGGCGCCCTGTCGCTTGCCGCCTGTGACAAGGTTGCTATACGCGGCTCTTATGACACCGACATAATCCACCCCGCGATGCGTGTAAAAGCGCTCGTCTTCGGCCGCGATGATGGCCTGCTTCATCACTTCGGGCACATCGCCGATGCGGACGAAGGCGCGGCGCTCCTCGCCGAATTCGCCGATCAGCACGCCGTCGGCGGTGTAGACGCGCAGCGGCACTTTGGGCCGGTAATCGGCGAGGACTTCGACGGAAGGGAGCTTCGGATAGGCCAGCAGTACAACGAATGCGATCAGCAGGGCGCCGAGTACCGCAAGGCCCGCAAGGACGGCCAGCGGTATGCCGACCCAACGCAAGTACTTCAATGGAAACTTCTTTCTCTTGAAGGCGAAGGGAAATTATAGGCGGGGCGGCTTCGGCGGCAAACGTGAAAAACTGCAGCGACCGATCCGACACTTGTTGTTAGGCTCTCGACCAGCAGATAACAACGCGTAAAAGATTGATGGAAAAGGGGAATTCGCTTGCGACTCGATATCTTTAAGCCGAAGGCTCCGCCGATCTTCGGGCTCGACATCAGTTCCTCCTCGGTCAAGATGGTGGAACTGGTGGAAGTGGCAAAGGGTGGCAAGCGTGTCGAGCGCTACGCGATCGAACCCCTGCCGCGCGATGCCATCATGGACGGCAACATCGCCAATCTGGAGGCGGTGGCCGAGACCGTCCGGCGCGCCTGGAAACGGCTGGCCACGCGCACCAGGCATTGCGCCATGGCCCTGCCCTCGGCCGCGGTGATCACCAAGAAGATCATCGTGCCCGCCGGGCTGCGCGAGCAGGATCTGGAAATCCAGGTCGAGAGCGAGGCCAACCAATACATCCCCTTCGCCCTGGAGGAAGTGAATCTCGACTTTCAGGTGCTCGGTCCGGCGCCTTCCGGACCGGAAGAGGTCGAGGTGCTGATCGCCGCCTCGCGCAAGGAAAAGGTCGAGGACCGGGTCGCGGTCGCGGAAGCCGCGGGACTGAAGGCCGTCATCATGGACGTGGAGTCCTTCGCGATGCAGACGGCCTTCGACGCGATCCGCCCGCAGCTGCCCAACGAAGGCATCGACCAGAACGTGGCGGTCGTGGACATCGGCGCGTACACGACCAACATCACCGTGCTGCGGAACGACGAGGCCGTCTATACCCGCGAACAGGCCTTCGGCGGCAACCAGCTCACGCAGGACATCGCGCGCCAGTACGCCCTGCCGCTCGAAGAGGCGGAGATCGCCAAGCGCACGGGCGGGCTGCCCGAAAGTTACGAGGCCGAGGTGCTGCGGCCCTTCATGGAGAACTGCGCGGCCGAGATCCAGCGCGCCATGCAGTTCTTCTTCACCTCCACCCAGTACAACAGCATCGAGCACATTCTGCTTATCGGCGGTACGGCCACGCTGCCCGGCCTCGACGAGGTCGTCAGCACGCGTACGCGTGTCAACACCATCATCGCCAATCCCTTCGCCAACA
>QGUL01000270.1 GCA_003242425.1 Pseudomonadota bacterium
CGCTCGCGCGAACGCGGGGGGCGGAACACCGAGAAGCGCATCTCGGTGTCGCAGACCTCGGAATGATGCGCGTAGAAGCCCTGCACCCCGCCGAAACAGGCGTGCTCGGAAATCACTTTAAGCTCGCTCAATCGTCGTCCTCTTCGTCGTCGACGCGGAAACCGACCTTGACGGTCACCTGCCAGTGTTTGACGCGATTGTCCTCGATGTAGCCGCGCGTATCGACCACCTGGAACCAGTGCAGATGGCGCAGCGTCCTGCCCGCCTTGGCGATCGCGTTGTTGATGGCGTCCTCGATGCTCTTTCCGGACGAGCCGGTCAGTTCCACCAGCTTGTAGACATGGTCGCTCATGGGCCCCCTCCTCGGTTGAAAACGCCGTCCCGGCTCAATACACCACAACGGTGCGGATCGACTCGCCCTTGTGCATGAGCTCGAAGCCGTGATTGATCTCCTCCAGCGGGATCACGTGGGTGATGAGATCGTCGATGTTGATCTTGCCTTCCATGTACCAGTCGACGATCTTCGGCACGTCGGTGCGGCCGCGTGCGCCGCCGAAGGCGGTGCCTTTCCACACGCGCCCGGTGACGAGCTGGAACGGGCGGGTGCGGATCTCCTCGCCCGCGCCGGCGACACCGATGATCACCGACACGCCCCAGCCGCGATGGCAGCATTCCAGCGCCTGGCGCATGAGCTCGACGTTGCCCACGCATTCGAAGCTGTAGTCGGCTCCGCCCTTGGTGAGCTCGATGAGATACGGCACCAGATCGCCGCCGACTTCCTTCGGGTTGACGAAATGCGTCATGCCGAACTTGCGCGCGAGCGGCTCGCGCGCGGGGTTGATGTCCACGCCCACGATCATGTCGGCCCCGACCATGCGCGCGCCCTGGATGACGTTGAGGCCGATGCCGCCCAGGCCGAATACCACCACGTTCGAACCGGGCTCCACTTTGGCGGTGTTGATGACCGCGCCGATGCCGGTGGTGACGCCGCAGCCGATGTAGCAGACCTTGTCGAAGGGCGCGTCCTCGCGGATCTTGGCGAGCGCGATCTCCGGCAGCACGGTGTAGTTGGAGAAGGTGGAACAGCCCATGTAGTGGTGGATCATCCTGCCGTTGATGGAGAAGCGGCTGGTGCCGTCGGGCATCACGCCCTTGCCCTGCGTGGCGCGGATCGCGGTGCAGAGATTGGTCTTGCGCGACAAGCAGGCTTTGCACTGGCGGCATTCGGGCGTATACAAGGGAATGACGTGGTCGCCCTTCTTGAGCGAGGTCACGCCGGGACCGACATCGACCACGACGCCGGCGCCTTCGTGGCCCAGAATGACCGGAAACAGCCCTTCGGGATCGGCGCCCGAGCGCGTGAACTCGTCCGTATGGCAGATGCCGGTGGCTTTGATTTCGACCAGCACCTCGCCTTCCTTGGGGCCGTCGAGTTGTACCGTCTCGATCACGAGCGGTTCGCCGGGGGCGTAACACACTGCAGCGCGTACATCCATGGCTCGTCCTCACTCGAAGTTGGGAAGCGGCAGCCCCAAGCCTAGACGACCGGGTGCGCAGGCGCAAGCGCAAGGCATAATGCGCGCCGTGAAGCGTCGCGCGGCATGGCTCTTGCACCGGGTGCTGTTCGTCTGCTGCGCCACGCTGCTGCCCTTTTCCGTCGCAATGAACGCCGAAAACGACTACGCCGAGCAGCGCGCACGCCTGCTGGTCGACATCGCCGGCATGGCGGCTTCCAGCGCGTCCTACACCGGCCGCAGCAGTTTCTCGCCGCGCGTCATGCAGGCGATCGAACGCGTGCCCCGTCACGCCTTCGTGCCCGAATCGCAACGCGCTCACGCCTACGAGAACCGGCCGCTGCCCATCGGCGAAGGCCAGACGATTTCGCAGCCTTTCATCGTCGCGCTGATGACGGACATGCTGGAGCCGCGGCCCGACGATGTAGTACTCGAGGTCGGTACCGGGTCAGGCTACCAGGCGGCGGTGCTCGCCGAGCTCGTCGCGCGCGTTTACACCGTCGAGGTGCTGGAATCGGTCGGCAAACGCGGCGCGCAGGTCCTGCGCGAGCTGGGCTACGACAACGTCCACACCCGCATCGGAGACGGCTACGAAGGCTGGCCCGAACACGCGCCTTTCGACGGCATCATCGTCACCGCCGCCGCCCCGCACATCCCGCAGCCGCTCATCGACCAGCTCAAGCCCGGCGGACGCCTGGTCATTCCCGTCGGCCCGAGCGGCGGCGTGCAGACGCTGGTCCTGATCCGCAAGCACATGGACGGCTCGGTCACGCGCAGCGAGACCATCCCGGTGCAGTTCGTGCCGCTCACGCGCACGGCCGACTGAGCATCCTGCTGCCGCCCGCGCTATGATTGCGCGTTTTTCGGCGCCGCCTCCGCAGGCCATCCGCAGTGACCGTGTCGTTTCCCATATCCGATCCAGCTTCACCCGTCGCATTCACCGAACTGCTCGCCGGCCCCGCCGTATGGGCGCTGGTCGACGGCCGCTCGCCGCATGACGACGAGCCGGGCGTGTGGGTCCTGCGCGGTCTTGCCGAACGCATCGACGCCGCGCGCCCGGAAGACGTCGAGACCGCCTGCGAACGCATCGAAGCGCTGAGCCGTACGCAGCACGTCGTGGCGCTGCTCGACTACGAGCTCGGCTACTGGCTGGAACCGCGCGCGGCGCTCACCGCGCCGCAGATCGAACGTCCGCCGCTCACCGCTCTCGCCTTCGAGCAGGCGAAATGGATGCCGCAGGCGACGTTCGACGACCAGCTCGCCGCCTTCGTCGCGCAACTGCCCGAAACCGAGCGCCACGCCGGCATCGCCGAGGTGCGCCGCGGCCTGGAGCGCGAACCCTACCGCGCGGCCATCGAACGCATCCTGCACTACATCCGCGAAGGCGACTGCTACCAGATCAACTACACCTGGCCGATGCACTTCCGCTGCTACGGCTCGCCGCTCGCGCTCTATCTCGCGCTGCGCCGCCGCCAGCCCGTCGAGCACGGCGCGCTCGTCCGGCTGCCGGACCGCACGGTACTGTCGCTCTCGCCCGAGCTCTTCCTGGAGCGGCACGGCTCGCGGCTGCATTCGCGGCCGATGAAAGGGACCGCGCCGCGCGGCGCCACGGAACTGGAGGACCAGCGCAACGCCGACGCGCTGCAGGCCTCCGAAAAGGACCGCGCGGAGAACGTGATGATCGTCGATCTCATCCGCAACGATCTCGGACGCATCGCCCGGCCGGGTTCGGTGCGCGTCGCCTCGCTGTTCGAGATCGAACGCTATCCCACCGTGCTGCAGATGGTGTCCTCGGTGGTCGCCGACGCGCCCGAGGCATCGCTCTACGACATCCTGCGCGCGCTGTTCCCCTGCAGCTCCATCACCGGCGCGCCGAAGATCCGCGCCATGCAGATCGCGCAGGAACTGGAGCACGGTCCGCGCCGCCTCTACACCGGCAGCATCGGCCTGATCCGTCCGGGCGGTGATTTCAGCTTCAGCGTCGTCATCCGCACGCTGGAGATCGACGCCGGCGGTGAAGGCCGCCTGGGCATCGGCAGCGGCATCGTGCACGACTCCGACCCGGATCGGGAGTACGGCGAATGCCTGGCCAAGGCGGGGTTCGCCACCGGGCGGCCGGGGGGGTCGGAACTGACGGAAACGCCAAAGGTGCGGCCGCAGAGGCGGGAGCCCAAC
>QGUL01000271.1 GCA_003242425.1 Pseudomonadota bacterium
TCAACGCTGTGCAGATGACGCGCGCGGAAGCGCAGGCGGCGTTCGGCAACCCGACCGTCTACATGGAGAAGTACCTGGAGAACCCGCGCCACATCGAGATCCAGGTCCTCGCCGACGCCTACCGCAACGTCATCTACCTGGGCGAGCGCGACTGCTCCATGCAGCGCCGCCACCAGAAAGTGCTGGAGGAGGCGCCGGCGCCCGGCATCACGCCGCGGCAGCGTGCCCGCATCGGCGAGCGCTGCGCGGAAGCCTGCCGGCGCATCAACTACCGCGGTGCCGGGACGTTCGAGTTCCTGTACGAGAACGGCGAGTTCTATTTCATCGAGATGAACACGCGCGTGCAGGTCGAGCACCCCGTCACGGAAATGATCACGGGCATCGACATCGTGCAGCAGCAGATCCGCATCGCCGCCGGCGAGAAGCTCAGCATCCGCCAGCGCGACGTGGAGCTGCGCGGCCACGCTATCGAATGCCGCATCAACGCGGAGGACCCCTTCACCTTCGTGCCTTCGCCCGGCCGGATCACCTCCTACCATCCGCCCGGCGGGCCGGGGATCCGCGTAGACTCGCACGTGTACCACGGCTACTTCGTGCCGCCGTACTACGATTCCATGATCGGCAAGCTCATTGCCTACGGTGCCACGCGCGAACAAGCCATACGACGCATGCGCATCGCGCTGTCGGAAATGGTGGTCGAGGGCATCAAGACGAACATCCCGCTGCACCAGGAACTGATGCTCGACGCCAATTTCCTCAAGGGCGCGACGAGCATCCATTACCTGGAACAGAAACTCGCCGACGCCAAGCGTCCCGAGGAATAACGGCCGGCGGCCCGCCGCCGGCGGCAGCGCGCTCGTCAGCGGGCGCGAGCGAGCGACCGTCATGCCCTGGATTGCGCTGATACTGGAAGTCGACGCCGCCGACACGGACGCGATGTCCGACGCGCTGCTCGCGCACGGCGCGCTGTCGGTGACGGTGGAGGACGCGGCGGCCGGCACGCCCGAGGAGCAGCCTCTGTTCGGCGAGCCGGGGGTACCCTCCGAAGCGGTGTGGCGCCGCGCCCTCGTCCGCGCGCTGTGCGAACCGGATACGGACGTGGCCCGGCTGGTGACGGAAGCTGCCGCCGAGGCCGGCATCGAGACGCCGCCCTACCGCACCGAGGCCGTCCCCGAACAGGACTGGGTGCGCCTCACCCAGGCCCAGTTCGATCCCATCCGCATCAGCGAACGCCTGTGGATCGTGCCCTCCTGGCATGAGCCGCCGGCGCCGGATGCGATCGTCCTGCGTCTGGATCCGGGGCTCGCCTTCGGCACCGGCAGCCATCCCACCACGCGCCTGTGCCTGCGCTGGCTCGACGAACGCGTGCGCGGCGGCGAGGAGGTGCTCGATTACGGCTGCGGCTCCGGCGTGCTCGCCATTGCCGCAATGAAGCTGGGGGCGGGCAAGGCCACCGGCGTGGACATCGATCCCACGGCCGTCGAGCAGGCGCGGCTCAATGCCGCCAACAACGGCATCCGGGCGCGCTTCATCGACACCGAGACGCCGCTGGAACTGCAGGCCGATCTGGTGCTCGCCAACATCCTCGCCATGCCGCTCAAGGTGCTCGCGCCGCTGCTCGCTTCGCACTGCCGCAGCGGCGGACGCATCGTGCTCGCCGGACTGCTCGACGCCCAGGCCGAGGAAGTGGCCGCGGCCTACAGGCCGTGGTTCGACATGCAGGTGTACGTCAGCGAGGAGGGCTGGACGGCATTGGAGGGCGTGCGCCGATGAGGATGATCACGCGCTGCCCGGCCTGCAACACCGCGTTCCGCATCTATCAGGAACAGCTCGACGCGCGCCAGGGACAGGTGCGCTGCGGCCGCTGCCAGGTGGTGTTCAACGCCCATCGCCATCTGGTGGTGGAACCCGAGCCGCCGGCCCAATCGGTGCCGCAGCCGGAGCCGGTCGCCGAAGCGAAGCAGGCGGCCCCGGCTTCACCGGAAAAGGCACCTGCCGCCGCACCGGCACCACGCGAGGCGCTCCGCCCAGAGCCGGCATCGCGCGACGAAGCCCCCGCCCCGGCGCCCTCGCAGGCCCAGCCGGCGCATCAGGAACCCGTCGCGCTCAGCATGGCCGATGCCACCCAGTTCGATTTCGGACCTAAAGCGCAAACGGGCCGCAACGGCGCCGGGCCGTGGTGGACCGCCGCGACGGTGTTCCTGATCCTGCTGCTGCTGTTGCAGGGGGCGTATCTGTTCCGCACCGAGCTCGCGCGCGCCCTGCCCAGTGCGCGGCCCGCGCTGGAGCGGGCCTGCGCGCTGGTCGGCTGCGAAGTGCCCTATTCGCGCGAAATCGAGTTCATCACGCTGGAAGGCTCGGAATTGCAGGCCGTGGCCGGAGCCCAGGACGTGCTGAAACTCTCGGCCGTGCTGCGCAACCGCGCCGCGTTCCCGCAGGCTTATCCCTCGATCGAGCTCACACTCACCGACGAGACCAACGTCACCGTGGCGCGGCGGGTTCTGAAACCGGCCGACTATCTGCCGCCCCAGGCCGGCGCGGCCTTCTTCGCCCCCAACACCGAGCTGCCCTTCGAGCTTCATCTGGACGTGGCCGGGCTGGGCGCGAGCGGCTACCGGCTGTACGTGTTCTATCCTTGAGCGGGACGACGCCTCCCGCATCGGGTATTCTTGCGGCCCCGTCCGACGAAGAAGGGCGCCAGGCCGGCAGCAGCCGCGGCCGCCCCGTCCAACGATCATCAATGAGGAGAACCGATATGGCTACCGTCACTCTCGCCGGCAATCCCGTCACCGTCAACGGCAAGCTGCCGGCGCCGGGCGAACAGGCGCCGGACTTCACCCTGGTCGGCAAGGATCTGAAGCCCGTGTCGCTCAAGGATTTCGCCGGCAAGCGCAAGGTGCTGAACATCGTGCCGAGCCTGGACACGCCGATCTGCGCGACCTCGACGCGCAAGTTCAACGAGCAGGCCGGCGCGCTGGCCAATACCGTGGTGCTGGTGGTCTCCGCCGACCTGCCTTTCGCCATGGGCCGCTTCTGCAGCACCGAAGGCATCGCCAACGTGGTGCCGTTGTCGACCTTCCGCAACCGCGAGTTCCTCGCCAACTACGGCGTGGAAATCGCCGACGGCCCGCTCGCGGGGCTTTGCGCGCGTGCGGTGGTGGTGCTGGACGAGAACGACAAGGTCCTGCACTCGCAGCTGGTCTCCGAAATCAAGACCGAACCCGACTACGACGCGGCGCTGGCCACTTTGAAGTGAACGCGCGCGTGGCTGCCGCCACCCCGCGCAACCGGGCGCGGTCCGGGGGCGAGGCGCACCGCTTCGCCGCCGGCGCCGCGCCGTCTCCGACCATTGCCCGACTATGAGAACCCTCATCTGCGGCTCCATCGCCTACGACAACATCATGGTCTTCAAGGGCCGCTTCAAGGATCACATCCTGCCGGAGCAGGTCCACATCCTCAACGTCGCTTTCCTGGTGCCGGAGCTGCGGCGCGAATTCGGCGGCTGCGCCGGCAACATCGCCTACAACCTCGCGCTGCTCGGCGGGCAGCCGCTCATCATGGCGACCGTCGGCGCGGACGCGGGCCCCTATCTGGAGCGGCTCGAACCGCTGGGGCCGCCGCGCGGCCACGGTCGCCCGGTCCCCCGCCCGCTCAAGGGCCCAGGCTTCATCACCACCCCCCCGGG
>QGUL01000272.1 GCA_003242425.1 Pseudomonadota bacterium
GGCGAGTTCTTCGATCGCGTTCGGGAAGGCTATCTGGAACGGGCCAGACTGGACCCGAAGCGCATCCGCGTCGTCGACGGCACCCGGCCGCTGGCTGAAGTTCGAGCTGCACTTGCAAAAGAGCTTCTAAGCCTCGGAATATAGGGAAGAATCTTTTGAATTTATAAACTACTTGAAAAGCGTATTGCAGCATAATGATTTCTAAATGCTTTCCTTGGCACGAAGCGGTGTTCCGGCGGCTGACGGCGCGGGCCGAGACCCTGCCGCATGCCTTGCTGGTGCACGGCCGGGCGGGCATCGGCAAGACGGTCTTTGCCCGTACCCTGGCAGCCTGGCTGCTGTGCGAAGGCGAGCGTTCCGCGGAGGCGGCCTGCGGGAAATGCCAGGCCTGCGGCTGGTTCGAGCTGGGCAACCATCCGGACTACCGCCAGGTGGAGCCGGAGTTCCTGAACGCGCAAAGCGAGACCGAAGAAGGGGCGGAGCGCAGCAAGGAGCCGAGCAGGCAGATCAAGATCGAGCAGGTGCGGGAGCTGCAGGGTTTCCTCGCTGTCGGCACGCACCGCGGCGGGCGCCGGATCGCCGTGCTGCGGCCGGCCGAAGCGATGAACACCGCCACCGCCAACGCCCTGCTCAAGAGCCTGGAAGAGCCGCCGCCGAATACGCTGTTCATTCTGGTGTCCAGCCAGCCTGCCCGGCTGCTGCCCACGATCCGCAGCCGCTGCCAGGCCGTTGTCCTGCCGGCGCCGGCGCCAGAGCAGGCGGCGCAGTGGCTGGCCGCTCAAGGGCTGGAAGCCGCGCAAACCATGCTGGCGCACAGCGGCTATGCGCCGCTGGCGGCCATCGAGGCGGCCGAGCAGCGCGAGGCACGCGACCGGCTGCTGGCGCTGCTGGTGCGCGGCGAAGCCGACCCTCTGGTGCTTGCCGACGCCTGCGCGAACGCCGAACCTGCCCAGGTCATCGACTGGCTGCAGAAGTGGGCCTACGACCTGGGGGCGGTGCAACTGACCGGCGAGCCGCGCTATCACCCGCAGGCCCGTGCCGCGCTGGAACAGATCGGCCGGCGGCTCGCGTTGCGGCGGGTGCTGGCGTATCAGCGCGAGCTTGCGCGCGACCGGGCGGTGGCGCAGCATCCGCTCAATCCGCGTCTGTTCCTGGAATCGCTTTTCATGCGCTACCGGGCGCTGAAGGGCTGACCGTTTTCACCGCCACGTGCGGCTTCTTGACCTATGTTCGTCGATTCTCATTGCCATCTCGATTTCGAAGATTTCCGCGACCGCATTCCCGAGGTGCTGGATGCCATGGCGCGCGCCGGCGTCACTCATGCGCTTTGTATCAGCGTCACGCTCGAGGATTTCCCCCGCGTGCGTGCGCTGGCCGAAGCGCACGAAAATCTCTACGCTTCGGTGGGGGTGCACCCGGACTATCCGGATGCGCCGCCTGTCACGGTGGAGCAGCTCGTCGGGCTCGCGCAGCACGACAAGGTGATCGGCATCGGCGAAACCGGGCTCGATTACTACCGGCTCACCGGCGACCTGGAATGGCAACGCGAGCGGTTCCGCACGCACATTCGCGCGGCGCGGGAGACCGGCAAACCGCTCATCATCCACACCCGTTCGGCGGCAGAGGACACCTTGCGCATCCTGCGTGAGGAACGCGCCGACGAAGTGGGCGGCGTGCTGCATTGTTTCACCGAAAGCCAGGAAGTTGCCGACGGGGCGCTCGAACTGAATTTCTACATCTCGTTCTCCGGCATCGTGACCTTCAAGAACGCCGTGGCGCTGAAGGAAGTGGCCAAGCGCGTGCCGCTCGACCGCATGCTGATCGAAACCGACTCGCCTTATCTCGCCCCGGTGCCGCACCGCGGCAAGACCAACGAACCAGCTTTCGTACGTCACGTCGCCGAGGAGATCGCCCGTTTGCGGGAGCAGCCGCTGGAGGAGATCGCCGCCGCGACGAGCGCGAATTTCTTCCGGCTGTTCAAACTGAGCCCGGTCGCGGCAAGCGCATGAAACGCTTGCTGCGCTGGTGTTTCGCCTTGCTGTTTGCCGCCTCCGCGCCGTTGGCGGCGCAGCCCCTGGAGGATCTGTTCGAGGCGATCGATGCCGGTGAAGTCGGTACGGTGCAGCGCCTGCTCGATCGGGGCATGTGGCCCGATTCCGCCGATCCGCAGGGCTACAGTGCGTTGATGCGTGCCGCCCGAGGCGGGCGGCTGGAGATCGTGCAACTCCTCCTGGCCCGGGGCGCCAAGGTCGATGCGCGCAACGCCGTGGGCGAGACGGCGCTGATGCTTGCGGCGTTCAACGGCCATCTCGCCACGGTACAGGCGCTGCGCCGTGCCGGTGCGGCGGTGAACCTGGAAGGCTGGTCGCCGTTGCATTACGCCGCGCTCCAAGGACATGCGGAGGTCGTGCGGTTCCTGATCGCCGAGGGGGCCGACGTCAACGCGCGGGCGGTGAACGGGATCACGCCGCTGCACATGGCGGCGCGGGAAGGTCGGCTCCCGGTGATTGACGTGCTGCTCGCCGCCGGTGCCGATCCGCGTGCACGCACCGAGGCGGGGGAGGCGCCTGCCGACTGGGCGCGCCGCCACGACCACCCTCAGGCCATCTCCCGGCTGGACGCGGCTGCTCGGTAAAACTTTGTCCTGCGCGCCGACGGTGGTTGCTGATAAATGTAATAATATCAGTTGCTTGATAATAAAAGCTGAAGCGACATCTCAATTGATGGCATAAAGGCGGAATGCGGCGGCAAGGCGGGCGGGGTAAACTATGGAACCTCCCGCCACGCTCCCCGGCGTGGACTCCTGAGCGAAATCATGGCCGCCAGCAGTCTCCTCTTTCCCTGGCCCGTACGCGTCGGGCCGTATGCGTTCACCGCGTTGGCCGAACCGCCTGCACGCTTCGCGCGTCCGCGATGGTTGTCCGAAACCGATTACAACCATCAGATCATCCGCGTCCGTGCCGGTCTGTCGCCCGAAAAGACACTGCTCAACTTCTGGTTGCGTGTCGTGCGTGCGATGCACTATTCGGCCGGCCTGGACGACGGTTGCCCGGAGGAGTCCTTCACGCACGCCTATGCGGCGGGCCTGATCGCCTTCATCCGCGCCAATCCGGAAGTGTGGGTGTGGTTCAACCGGCAGGTCGAGGCGCAACTGTCGCCGGGCGCGAAGTACGCGCGTTACGCGGCGGGCAAGCCCGATGTGCAGCGCATCGCGCCGCCGCGCCGTCTGCTGGTCGGCAAGAGCGTATATCAACTGGAGACCATGCCGCTGGAGCTCTCGGCGCGCCTGAAATGCTGGGGCGATTGCAATCTTTCGACCCGGGTGATGCGGCTGTCGGCGGAACTGTACGGCACCCAGCTCGCCGTCATCTTCTGGCACGAACTGGTGCACGCGATGCATCGCGAGGACGGGCTGGACGACGGCCACAGCCGCGCGCGGTTCGCGCGCTGCCAGGCCGAACGCACCATCGAGTTCATGGTGAACAACCCGCAGGCTTGGCGATGGTTCCTCTGCCTGACGGCTCAGGCCGAGAACGACAGCCGCGTGCATCAGCGGTTGCGGCGGGCGGCCTGATCAGCGGTTCTTCTTGCGCGCCGGCGCGCCGGTGTCGGCCTGTGTCGGCGCGTAGATGTCCCAGCTCAGCTCCGTGACGTACTCCTCGCCGTACCGCTCGGCAAGG